>NZ_JBYSZY010000017.1:0-116486 GCF_058787635.1 Variovorax sp. FW305-3-2-15-B-LB1
ATCGAACTCGTGCAAAAGCGCATCACGCGCGACGAGGTGTACGTGGCCGACGAGGCCTTCTTCACCGGCACCGCCGCCGAAGTGACGCCCATCCGCGAACTCGACCGCATCGAGATCGGCAACCGTGGCGACGGCGGCGCGCGCGGCCCGGTCACCGAGAAGATCCAGTCGGCCTTCTTCGACATCGTGAACGGCAAGAATCCCAAGTACGCCCACTGGCTCACGAAGGTCTGATTCCCTGCCGTCGCCGATGGCATGAGCGCATGCGTGTCACATCCGCATGACACCGACATGCGTCGGCCTCGGCACCACCACCGCATCGCATCTTCGAACATGCCGGATCACGGCAAGGGAGCAGGACGTTGATCTTCGCCGCACGACCGGTCTCTTGGGGTGGACGCGACACTCATGCAGTCGGTGCCCTTTCCAGCGTCTTGCCGAGAGCGTTTGCAGCCGTATGGCGGTAGGGCGCATGGCGCAGCCGCACTCGACCTTCGAGGACCTGGTCGCCCTGGGGGTCGGTGCACTGCTCATATCGCTGGGGCTGTCCTTGCTGAGCAGTGCAAGCCTGCTCACCAGCGGCATTTCTGGGGTGGTCTTTCTCGCTCACTATGCCTTCGGCTGGGAGATAGGGAAGTCGTTCTTCTTGATGAACCTGCCCTTCTACTTGCTCGCGTTTGCCCGGCTGGGAAAAGTGTTCGCGATCAAGACCTTGGCAGCAGTTGGGCTCATCTCGGTGCTCACAGCCAATGCACGACAGATGTATGGCCTCCAGTCGGTGCATCCTGCCTTTGCCAGCCTGGCTGGCGGTGTGCTTGTCGGCATGGGACTGCTGGCGCTTTTCCGGCATGCGGCCAGTGTGGGTGGGTTCAGTGTGCTGGCCGTGTACCTGCAGAACCGGCGTGGCTGGCGGGCCGGCCATGTACTGATGGCCGTCGACTGTGCCGTCTTGCTGACAGCATTCATGGTGATCGACCCGGTCCACGTGCTGTGGTCGGTGGTGGGTGCGGTCGTTCTGAATCTGATGGTCATGCTCAATCACAAGCCCGGGCGCTACATGACCTTGTGAATGCGCTCCTGCTTTCAAGGGGAGAACGCCTGCCGCTTCAATCACTCCGGAAGACCTGGATTTCAAGATGCAATGCGTGGCCTCTCGCAGGCACGCTGTCTTGGGCATTCATGGCGGGAAAAAGCCTTCATGGACAAACGGTAATGAAGCGCAGGCCTTTCCCGTTTCCACCTGGGCTAGCATTTGCATTGCAGGCCCCCGCGTCCCAGGGGGCGCAACGTGAGCACAACCGCACAGCCATCCATGGGTATTTCTTGCCGTGGCCGCACCGACTGACGTGCTCGGCCCCACCGTCATCTGGAACTGCCTCATCGTCGAGGACGATGCCGACAACGCGCGCTACATCGCCGAAGGCTTCCGTTCGCTCGGCCATGTGGCGGTGATCAGCCGCGACGGCGCGGATGCGTTCGCGCGCGCGACGGGCGAGACGTGGGACCTGGTCATCCTCGACCGCATGCTGCCCAACGACGTGGATGGCCTGTCGATCCTCACCACGATGCGCGCCCTCGGCAAGAAGACGCCGGTGCTGGTGCTCAGCGCATTGAGCGCGCTCGACGAGCGCGTGCGCGGGCTCAAGGCCGGCGGCGACGACTACCTGGCCAAGCCCTTCGCCTTTTCCGAACTCGCGGCGCGCGCCGAGGCGCTGGTGCGGCGCTCGCGCAGCGGGCCCGAGATCCGCACGCTGCAGCTGGCCGACCTCACGCTCGACCTGGCGCGCCGCCACGTGGAGCGCGGCGGCCGGCCCATCGCGCTGCAGCCGCGCGAGTTCAGGCTGCTGGCCTATCTCATGATGCATCCGGGGCAGGTGGTCACGCGCACCATGCTGCTCGAAGCCGTGTGGGACTACCAGTTCGACCCGCAGACCAACGTGATCGACGTGCAGGTGAGCCGCCTGCGCGGCAAGCTCGATGCGGGCGGCGCGCCGACGCTGATCCACACCGTGCGCGGCGTGGGCTACACGCTGGCCGCGCCGCAATGACCCGGGCCCTGCGCCAGCTGTGGCGCTCGGTCGGCTTCCGGCTCGCCTTCTACTACGGGCTGCTCGTCGCGATCACCATGCTGGCCGCGCTGGCCATCGTCTACATGCAGACCGTGGGCGTGCTGCAGCAACGCATGGTGCGGCAGGTGGCCGCCAGCATGCAGCAGCTGGTGGTGCGCTACGAAGCGCGCGGCGCCGAGGGCGTGGCGGGCGAGATCGCCCATGCGCTTTCCGACGGCCGCAACTCCGACAACGAGATCTACCTGCTCACCGACCGCGAGGGCCGCAAGCGCGCGGGCAACCTCGACCAGATGCCCTCGCTGGCACCCGACGCGGGCGACGGCGTGCACCGCCGCGTGGTGCGCGCGGGCCAGACCGTCATCGCCTACCTCGTGATGCGCCCGCTGCCCGACGGCGGCATGCTCGTGGTGGGGCACGACCTGCGTGATCAGGAGTCGATCGAATCATTGGTGGCCAGCGCCAGCGCGGCGGCGGGCATCGTGGCGGTGTTGCTGCTCATCGGCGGCACCTTCGTCTTCCGCCAGGAGCTGGAGCGCAGCGTGGGCGCGGTGCGGCGCACGGCCGCGCGCATCGCGGCGGGCGAGCTGCAGGAGCGCGTGGTGCCTTCGGGCCAGGAGGACGAGTTCGCGCTGCTGGAAGGCGACATCAACGCGATGCTCGACCGCATCCAGTCGCTGATGGACGGCGTGCGCCATGTGTCCAACACCATCGCGCACGACCTGCGCACGCCGCTCACGCGCGTGTTGGTGCGCCTGCGTGCGGTGGAGGCAGGGCTCGGCGACGCCCACCATCCGCAGCGCGAGCCCGTGGCTACCGCCATCCGCGAGCTCGAGGAGCTGGCGGTGATGTTCGAGAAGCTGCTGCAGATCGCCGAGGTCGAGGCCGGCGCGCGGCGCCAGCAGTTCGCGCCGGTGGCGCTGCACGTCATCGCCGACGACGTGGCGGAGCTGTACGAGGCGGTGGCCGAGGTGCGGGGCATCGCGCTGCTGCGCGAGCCCGCCGACCGCGCCATCGCGCTGGGCGATCGCGACCTGCTCGCGGGCGCGGCGGCCAACCTGCTCGACAACGCGCTGAAGTACGGCGGGGCCGGCGCCACCGTGCGCATCGGCACGCACACGGTCGACGGGCGCGCGCAGCTGTTCGTGCAGGACGACGGCCCCGGCATTCCGAGCGCCGAGTACGAGCGCCTGGGCGTGCGCTTCCATCGGCTGGACCACAGCACGCCGGGCCACGGCCTGGGGCTCGCGAGCGTGCAGGCGGTGGTGGCGCTGCATGGCGGGCGCCTGCAGTTCGGCGATGCCTGTCCGGGCCTGCGCGCCTGCATCGACCTGCCGGCGGCGGACGGCTGAGCGACGCCTTCTTCGCCTCGTCGCGCCTCGAACATTGCCGAATGGCAATGCTTTGTTCATACACACCGCGGCGCTGAATTCCTAGGATCGCTGACGCACATCCTGTGCCGATCAACGCAGTTCCAGGAGACATCAACGGTGAGAATCAAGAGTCAGAGAGACTTCTGCTCGGGCGTGCTTTTCAGCGCCTTCGGCGTGGCCTTCGCATGGGGCGCCACGACCCACAACGTGGGCACCGGCGCCCGCATGGGCCCCGGCTACTTTCCGCTCATCGTGGGCATCCTCATCGCGTGCATGGGCGTGCTGATCACGTTCAAGGCCCTCACGGTCGAGACCGCCGACGGCGAACCCGTGGGCCGCATCGCATGGAAGCCGCTGCTGTTCATCATCGGCGCCAACCTGGTGTTCGGCGTGCTGCTCGGCGGCCTGCCGAGCATCGGCTTGCCGTCGATGGGGCTCATCGTCGCGATCTATGCGCTGACCTTCATCGCGAGCCTGGCGGGCGACAGCTTCGGCTGGAAGGGCGTGACCCTTCTGGCGACCGTGCTCGCGCTCGGCAGCTACCTGGCCTTCGTGGTGGCGCTGAAGCTGCAGTTCCAGGTGTGGCCCACCTTCATCGCCGGCTGACCCGCGCAGAACAACAAGAAATCCAAGAGAACAATGGACCTGATTACCAACCTCTCGATCGGCTTCGGCGTGGCCTTCACCGCGCAGAACCTTGTCTATGCCTTCGTCGGCTGCCTGCTGGGCACGCTGATCGGCGTGCTCCCGGGCATCGGCCCGGTCGCGACCATCGCGATGCTGCTGCCCGCCACCTACGCGCTGCCGCCCGTGTCGGCGCTGATCATGCTGGCCGGCATCTACTACGGCGCGCAATACGGCGGCTCGACCACCGCGATCCTGGTGAACCTGCCGGGCGAATCGTCGTCGGTGGTGACCGTGATCGACGGCTACCAGATGGCGCGCAAGGGGAGGGCCGGACCAGCGCTCGCTGCGGCGGGCCTGGGCTCGTTCTTCGCGGGTTGCGTGGGCACGCTCATCCTGGCCGCCTTCGCACCGCCGCTGACCGAGCTGGCCTTCAAGTTCGGCCCCGCCGAATACTTCTCGCTGATGATCCTGGGCCTGATCGGCGCCGTGGTGCTGGCCTCGGGTTCGCTGCTCAAGGCGATCACGATGATCCTGCTCGGACTGGCACTGGGCCTCGTGGGCACCGACGTGAACTCGGGCGTGGCGCGCTACAGCTTCGACATTCCCGAGCTCACCGACGGCATCGGCTTCATCGCGATCGCGATGGGCGTGTTCGGCTACGGCGAGATCATCGCCAACCTGGCCGTGCCCGAGCATGAGCGCGAGGTGTTCACCGCCAAGGTCAAGGGCCTGTGGCCCACCAAGGAAGACTTCCGGCGCATGACGCCCGCCGTGCTGCGCGGCACCGCGCTGGGCTCGGCCCTGGGCATCCTGCCGGGTGGCGGCGCGCTGCTGTCGGCCTTCGCGGCCTACACCATCGAGAAGCGCATCAAGCTCAAGCAGGGCGAGGTGCCTTTCGGCAAGGGCAACATCCGCGGCGTGGCGGGGCCGGAGTCGGCCAACAACGCCGGTGCGCAGACCTCGTTCATTCCGCTCTTGACGCTGGGCATTCCGCCCAATGCCGTGATGGCGCTGATGGTCGGCGCGATGACGATCCACAACATCCAGCCGGGTCCGCAGGTGATGACCAGCAACCCCGAACTCTTCTGGGGCCTCATCGCCTCGATGTGGATCGGCAACCTGATGCTCATCGTGCTGAACCTGCCGATGATCGGCATCTGGATCAAGCTGCTGACCATTCCCTACAAGTGGCTCTTTCCGTCGATCGTGCTGTTCTGCGCGGTGGGCGTGTACTCCGAGAACAACAACACCTTCGACGTGTGGATGGTCGCGATCTTCGGCATCGTGGGCTACCTGTTCCTCAAGCTCAAGTGCGAGCCCGCGCCGCTGCTGCTGGGCTTCATCCTCGGGCCGATGATGGAAGAGAACCTGCGCCGCGCGCTGCTGCTGTCGCGCGGCGACTGGAGCGTGTTCGTCATGCGCCCGCTGTCGGCGGGGCTGCTGGCCGCGGCGGTGCTGCTGCTCATCGTGGTGCTGCTGCCTTCGGTGAAGGCCAAGCGCGAAGAGGCCTTCGTGGAGGAGTGACGCTGCGGTGGCGCGGCGTCAGAGCCGCGTCACCCGCCGAACAGCCGCCGCATCCAGCCCATCTTGACCTGCCCCGCGGCGCCGCCTTGCTGCACCGCCTTGCGCACCTGCGCGTGCACCAGCACTTCCGCTGAAGAATCCGTCGTGTGCAGGTGCGCTTTCACGGTCGGCACGTACGCGCCGTCTTCATGGCGGATGTGATTGAACAGCCAGCGCGAGAGCATGTCGTGCAGCTCCGCCAGCACCTCTTCGCCGTGCTCGAAGCGCGCGCGGAATTCGGTGACGCGGCGCACGAAGATCTCGTGCACCTTCCGGTGCGGGCCGGTGAAGGGGTAGCCCGCGTCCTCGATCATGGCCTCCTCGAACGCGAAGTGCGAGGCGGTGTAGTCGATGGTCTCTTCGATGATCCGGCCCACGACCTGGCGGTCGTTCGTGCGGCGGGCATCGTCCAGCGCATTGATGTACTGCACGATGCGCTGGTGCTGCGTGTCGATCTCATGGATCCCCGTATTGAGCTCGGTCTTCCATACAAGGTGGGCCATGGTCTTCAGAACTTTGCAGGTGGATGTAAAAGTCCAGTATCGGCAGCCGAAAGCGGCGCGCGGTTGATCTGAATCAAGCGCGTCGGTGCGGTGAAAGAGAAAGAAAGACAATCGGCCCGTGACCCCCGCCGAAGACCCCCAGAACCCGCCCGCTGCCGTGGAGCCCCGGCCGTTGCCGCTGGTCGTGCGCTGGCTGCTGATGGTCTTTGCCGCGCTGTGCCTGGTGCTGGCCGCCATCGGCGTGGTCGCGCCGGGCATGCCGACCACGGTCTTCGTGCTGATGGCCGCCTGGGCCGCGGCGCGCAGCTCGCCGCGGCTGCACCGCTGGCTGCTGAACCACCGGCTCTTCGGTCCGCTGCTGCGCAACTGGGAGAACGGCCGCACCGTGAGCCGGCGCGCCAAGTGGAGCGCCACCGCGGCGATGGCGTTCTGCGCAGTCGTCATCGTGTTGACGGCGCGCAAGCCGTGGCTCGCGGGCGTCGCCATCGGCTCGATGGCGGTCGTGCTGGCGTGGCTGTGGCGGCGGCCGGAGCCGCCGCAGGGCGGCTGATCAGCCCTTGGCCAGCTCGGCGCAGATCGCCGGGTTCCAGTGGAAGCTGCGCGCCTTGTAGGCCGTGTCGAAGATCACCTTGTAGCGGCAGCTCGTCGCACCGCCGCCCGAGCGGAAGTGAAAGACGTAGTCCCACTCGCGCACGGCGGCCATGCCTTCGTCGAAGTGCGGGCGGCCGATGAGCGCGTAGAGCTGGTCCTTGGTCGCACCGGGGCCGATGGCGCGCAGGTTCTCGCGGTTCGGAAAGCTGCCTTCGGTCTGCCACGTTTGCTGTTGATCAGCGCCGGGCCAGACGAGTTCGGTGGCCTTGCCGTCGCTGTCGATGCCGCGGCTCACGTACGAGGTGCAGCCGGCGAGCGTGAGCAAGGCCAGCAGCGCGGCGGTGGGCAGAAAAAAGGTGCGTGTCATGAAGGAAGAATGCGTGGGGCCTGGAGCGATGGCGGTGCTGTGGTTCATGCGGCTCACCACTGGTAGCCCGCGCCGGCCGAGACGCCGACGTTGCCGCGCGAGTTGGCCGAGCCGGTGAACTTCATCACCCACTTGCCGTTGTCCGAGATGCTCGAGAAGCCGACCGCGAGCGCGCTCTGGCCCTCGTAGCCGGCGATGCCGGCCGCGATCATGTTCTTGCCCGGCATGTAGGCCTGCGGCATGCCGGCCATGGCCATCGCACCGGCGGTGCCGGCGTTGGCGTCGCGCTGGTTCACGCGGATGGCGTCGCGCCACTGCGCGCTCTGTGCGTTCAGCTGGTTGACGTTCACGGCGTCGGTGCCGGCCACGCCGGGCGCCACGTTGGACACGGTGGTGCCGTTGGGCGCCTGTCCGTTGCCCAGCACGATCTGGTTGTGGTTCACGCTGCCGTCCACGTTGGTCACGTAGTTGACCGCGCCGGCCTGCACCGCCTGCAGCTGGCGCACGTTGACCGCGTCGGTGGCCTGCGTGCCGCCCGCCACGTTTGTGATCTGCCGTTCGCCACCCGCGCTGCCGACCGAGACCGCGCCCTGCGTGGAGCCCACGGCGATGTTCGAGAAGCGCTCCTGCTGGCCGTTCATGCCCGCGCGGTCGGCGACGGCGCCGGCGCCGAGTGCCACGCCGTTGACGGCGCTCGCCGTCGCGCCCGTGCCGATGGCCACGGCGGAGGCGGCCGAGGCCGTGCTCTGGCGGCCCACGGCCACGGCCGATTCGGCGCCCGCGGTGGCGCGGTCGCCCACGGCCACGGCGCTGTCGGCCAGCGCCTGCGTGTTCGCGCCCAGCGCGGCGGCGTTGATGCCGTCGGCGATCGCCTTGTCGCCGGCCGCGAGGCTGCTCTTCTTGCGCGCCTGCGTGTTGGCGCCGAGCGCGGTCGAATTGATGTCGCTCGCGGTGGCGCGGTCGCCCACTGCGACGCTGCTGGTGGCCACGGCCGTGCTATTGGCGCCGATGGCGGTGGCGTTGGTGCCGAAGGCCTGGGCCACGTTGCCCACGGCCGTGCTGCTGACGCCCGCGGCCACGGTGGTGGAGCCGATGGCGGTGGCGTAGGTTTCGGTGGCGCGTGCGTCGGAGCCCGCTGCCACGCTGCCGAAGCCGGTGGCCTTGGCGGCCGTGCCGCCGAGCAGCAGCGCCTCGCCGCCGAGGTTGCCGCTCACCATGCCTTGCAAGGCCGCGGCATCGGGGCCGCCGTTCACGGGGTCGGTCGGCACACCGGTGATGAGCGCGAAGCCGCCGCTGCCGTTGGGCACCTGGCAGGCCCATGTGGGACCGGCGCCGCCCGAGCTGCAGACCGCGCCCGAGCCAGTGGTGTAGCTGGTGCCGCCCAGGCTCACATCGGCCCAGGCCGACGGGCCTGCGAGGCCGGCGGCCAGTGCGAGCACGGCGCCCGCGATGCCTCGGGTTTTCTTCTTGCAGACGAATGCGGCGCGCGCACCGCCCCCCACGTGCTGTGTGACGTGTTCCATGGTTCTCTCTTCTCCCTGAGATGGCGCCTGATGGCGCGCTTGATGTGTGACGCTTCGACTGTATGAACCGCAGGGCGCGTGAACCTAGGACCTAATTCACAATAAATGTGAAGGTACCGAAAGCAAATGTTGCTTTCCATCCCGCATTCACACTTCAGGAGATCGCATGAAACCCCAGCCCATCGAGCACGCCGCCGCTTCCGACGAGGTCCGCGCGGTGTTCGACGACATCAAGGCCTCGCGCAACGTGCCCGACGTCAACAATTTCTGGAAGTACCTGGCCAACGATCCGGCCACGCTGAAGCGCACCTGGGCCAGCCTCAAGGAGGTGATGGCGCCGGGCGCGCTCGACCCGGTGGTCAAGGAAATGATCTATCTGGCAGTGAGCGTCACCAACAACTGCGGCTACTGCATCGCGAGCCACCACGCGGGCGCGGAAAAGGCCGGCATGACGCCGGCCATGTTCGCCGAGCTGATGGCCGTGGTCGGCATGGCGAACGAGACGAACCGGCTGGTGAACGGCTACCGCGTGCCCATCGACCCGGCGTTCGACAAATAAGCCCGTTCACCCGATCGTCATCAGGCTCGCATTGCCGCCGGCCGCGGCGGTGTTGACGCTGAGCGCGCGCTCCAGCACCAGGCTTTCGAGCGGAATGCCGGTGTCGCCGGGCGCGAAGCCGCGCACGCCGACGATGGGGCCGGGCCGCGCCGCCACTTGCTGCAGCACGCTGGCAAGGGGGCCGGCGTCGCCGTGGTGCAGCACGGCATCGAACACCACGGTGGGCGCGCGCCAGTCGTTGGCGAGCACGACCGCGTGGCGTGCCTCGTCGGGCAATGCGGCCAGCAGCGCGAGTGCGCCGGGCGCATCGGCGGGCCAGATGGCGGTGCTGCCAACCGAGAGCACGGCCGCCAGCTGCACGAGCCGGTCGGCTTCCGCATCGGCGAGGCACAGCACGGCCTCGCGCGGCTGCAGCGTGTAGACGTTGCGCTCGCCGGTCGGGCCGGCCAGCGTGCGTGCGCGGCCCACGTGCGCCAGGCCGGCGAAGCGGCGGCACTGCGCGGCCAGCGCGTCGCGGCCTGTGTCGCGCGCCCAGCCTTCGAGCGCCGCGAGGCCGGCCGACGGTGAGACGGGTGCGTCGTCGGCCACGGCGCGCGCGAGCACGTCGTCGGGCCGCGCCGACAGCAGGCGCGCCATGTACAGCGGCCCGCCGGCCTTCGGCCCGGTGCCCGACAGCCCTTCGCCGCCGAAGGGCTGCACGCCCACCACGGCGCCGACCATGTTGCGGTTCACGTAGACGTTGCCCGCCTGCGCCTGCGCCACCACCTGCGCAATGGTCTCGTCGATGCGCGTGTGCACGCCCAGCGTGAGGCCGTAGCCGCTGCCGTTGATCTGGCCGATAAGCGCGCCCAGGTCGCGGCGGCGGTAGCGCAGCAGGTGCAGCACGGGGCCGAACACCTCGCGCTGCAGCTCGCCCAGGTGCTCCAGCTCGACCAGCGTGGGCAGCACGAAGGTGCCGTGGCGCGTGTCGTGGCCGAACTCGCGGCCCTGGCGAAACACGCGCCGGCCGCGCCCGCGCATGCCGGCGATGTGGCGCTCGATGCCGTCGCGCGCCTCGTCGTCGATGACGGGGCCCACGTCCACCGCGAGCCGCGCGGGGTTGCCGATGCAGCTCTCGGCCATCGCGCCCTGCAGCATCGCCACGAGACGGTCGGCCGCCTCTTCCTGCACGCACAGCACGCGCAGCGCCGAGCAGCGCTGGCCGGCGCTGTCGAAGGCCGAGGCCATCACGTCGGCCACCACCTGCTCCACCAGCGCGGACGAGTCGACGATCATCGCGTTCTGCCCGCCGGTCTCTGCGATCAGCGGCACCGGCGCGCCGTGCGCACCGAGGCGCGTAGCCAGTGTCTTCTGCAGCAGGCGCGCGACCTCGGTCGAGCCCGTGAACATCACGCCCTGCACGCGCGCGTCGCCCACCAGCGCGGCGCCGACGGTCTCGCCGCGCCCCGGCAGCAGCTGCACCGCCGCGCGCGGCACGCCGGCCTCCCACAGCACGCGCACCGCTTCGGCGGCGACCAGCGGCGTCTGCTCGGCCGGCTTGGCCAGCACCGGGTTGCCGGCCGCGAGCGCGGCGGCCACCTGGCCGGTGAAGATCGCGAGCGGAAAGTTCCATGGGCTGATGCACACCACCGGCCCGAGCGGGCGGTGCGTGGCGTTGGCGAAGTCGGTGCGCGCCTGCGCCGCGTAGTAGCGCAGGAAGTCGACCGCCTCGCGCACCTCGGCGATGGCGTTGGCGCCGCTCTTGCCGGCCTCGCGCATCAAGAGGCCGAGCAGGCGCGGCAGCTGCGCTTCGAGCAGGGCGGCGGCGCGCTCGAGCGCGGCGGCGCGTTCGGCGGGCGGCGTGGCGGCCCATGCGCCGGCAACGGCTTCGGCCTGCGCAATGGCCGAGGCCACGTCGCCCGGCACCGCATCCTGCACCTGGCCGACGAGGTCGCGGCGGTCGGCGGGGTTGCGCACCTCGGCCCAGGTGCGACTGGCTTCGTCTTCGGCGCGCGGCGCGGCGAGCATCGGCGTGGCGCGCCACGGCTCGCTCGCGCTGGCTTGCAGCGTGGCGGCGAGCGCATGCAACGTGGTTTCGCTCGCGAGGTCCAGGCCCTGCGAGTTGGCGCGCTGCGCACCGTAGAGCGCGGCCGGCAGCGGAATGGCCGCGTGCGGCAGGCCCATCGCGCCTTCCTCTGCAGCCATGCGCTCCACGGTCGCGACCGGGTCTTCCACCAGCGTGTCGAGCGGAATCGACGCATCGGCGATGCGGTTCACGAACGAGGTGTTGGCGCCGTTCTCCAGCAGCCGCCGCACCAGGTAGGCCAGCAGCGTCTCGTGCGTGCCCACCGGCGCGTAGATGCGGCATGGCCGCCCGAGCGGGCCCACCACCTGCTCGTACAGCGGCTCGCCCATGCCGTGCAGGCACTGGAACTCGTACTGGCCCGGCGTGTAGCGCGACGGGTCGGCCATGGTGTAGATCGCGGCCAGCGTGTGGGCGTTGTGCGTGGCGAACTGCGGGTACACCGCGTCGGGCGCATCGAGCAGGCGGCGCGCGCACGCGAGGTACGACACGTCGGTGTAGGCCTTGCGCGTGTAGACCGGGTAGCCCGCCAGCCCGTCGAGCTGCGCGCGCTTGATCTCGCTGTCCCAGTAGGCGCCCTTCACCAGGCGCACCATGAGCCGGTGGCCGCTGCGGCGCGCGAGGTCGATCACCCAGTCGATCACGAAGGGGCAGCGCTTCTGGTAGCCCTGCACCACGAAACCGATGCCCTGCCAGCCCGCCAGCGCGGGCTCGAAGCACAGGCGCTCCAGCAGGTCGAGCGAGAGCTCGAGCCGGTCGGCTTCTTCGGCGTCGATGTTCAGGCCGATGTCGTAGTGCAGCGCCAGCAGCGCCAGGTCGCGCAGCACCGGGTACAGCTCGGCCATCACGCGCGTGTACTGCGCGCGGCTGTAGCGCGGGTGCAGCGCCGACAGCTTGATCGAGATGCCCGGCCCGCCGTACACGCCACGCCCGTTCGAGGCGCGGCCGATGGCGTGGATGGCGTCTTCGTACGCGGCGCGGTAGCGGCGCGCGTCGTCGGCCGTGAGCGCGGCCTCGCCGAGCATGTCGTACGAATAGCGAAAGCCCTGCGCCTCCAGCGTGCGCGCATGCGCCAGCGCCTGGGCGATGGTTTCGCCGGTGACGAACTGCTCGCCCATCATGCGCATCGCCATGTCCACGCCCTTGCGGATCAGCGGCTCGCCGCCCTTGCCGATCAGCCGCGTGAGCGTGGCCGACAGGCCCGTCTCGCTGTGCGTGGCCACCAGCTTGCCCGTGAGCAGCAGGCCCCAGGTGGCGGCGTTGACGAACACCGACGGGCTGTGCCCCGCGTGCGCCTGCCACTGGCCCTGCGCGATCTTGTCGCGGATGAGTGCGTCGCGCGTGTCGGCGTCGGGAATGCGCAGCAGCGCCTCGGCCAGGCACATCAGCGCCACGCCTTCCTGCGACGACAGCGCGTACTCCTGCAGCAGGCCCTGCACCAGGCCCGAGCGGCCGCCGCCGTTTTTGCGCTGGCGCAGCTGGTGGGCGATGCGATGGGCCAGGGCGTGGGCTTCGGCCGCCTGGCCGGCCGGCAGCCGGGCCTGCCCGAGCAGCGGTGCCAGTGCCTCCGATTCGGGCGGCCGGCAGGCGGCCGTGATGCGGGCGCGCAGCGCGGACGGCGCGCCCGGGCCGTCGGCGAAGGTGACGAAGGTCGAGGGCAGGGGGGCGGGATCGTTGGCGCTCATGGTGCGTCGGTGGTGGTGATGTGTTGGATGATTTCAGCGATCGGCATGAATATTTCTCCAAAGAACAGTCACTTCGACGAGCAAGTCTCTGCGGACTGGACGGCCGGCTTTCAGCCCGGGGTTGACTGAATTTCTATTTAATTGGATATTTCATCCAATATGAAAGAAGAATCAGCGTCATCCCCCAGCCTCAACGACCGCATCGCCCAGCGTGTGCGCGCCCTGCGCGCCGCGCGCGATCTCTCGCTCGACGCCCTGGCCACGCACTGCGGCGTCAGCCGCTCCATGATCTCTCTGATCGAGCGCGGCGAGAGCAGTCCGACGGCCGTGCTGCTCGAAAAACTCGCGACCGGCCTGGGCGTGCCGCTGGCCTCGCTGTTCGAGTCCGACGCGCCGGCCGCCAGCCCGGTGTCGCGCCGCGCCGACCAGCTCGAATGGCGCGATCCGCATTCGGGCTACCTGCGCCGCAACGTCTCGGCCGGCGGCGACGCCTCGCCGATCCAGATCGTCGAGGTGCTGTTTCCGCCCGGCGCGCGCGTGGCCTACGAAACCGGCGCGCGCGAGCCGCGCATCCACCAGCAGGTGTGGGTGCTCGAAGGCTGCATCGAACTCGCGGTCGGCGACCAGCAACACCGGCTCGAAGCGGGCGACTGCCTCGCGCTCGTGCTCGACCAGCCGACGAGCTACTTCAACCCCACCCGCGAGACGGCGCGCTACGCGGTCGTCATCACCAGCGCGCCTTCTCACGCCAACCGGAAATGACCATGACTGCTGCCACCACTCCGCGCCTGCGCGCCCTTTCTTCCGTCACTGAGGCCGAGCTGAACGCGCTGGCCGACGTGCTCATCGACTGCGTCGACGGCGGCGCCTCGGTGAGCTTCATGCAGCCGCTCACGCCCGAACGCGCACGGGCCTTCTGGCGCCACGTGGCCGACGGCGTGGCGCGCGGCGAGCGCGAGTTGCTCGTGGCCGAGGACGACGCAGGCATCGTCGGCACCGTGCAGCTGGTGCTGGCGCAGCCCGAGAACCAGCCGCACCGCGGCGAGGTCGCGAAGATGCTGGTGCACCGCCGCGCACGCCGCCACGGCCTCGGCGCGCTGCTGATGAAGGGCGCCGAACAGCGCGCGCGCGACCACGGCAAGACCCTGCTGGTGCTCGACACCTCCAGCCCCGAGGCCGAGCGGCTGTACACCCGCTGCGGCTGGCTGCGCGTGGGCACCATCCCCGGCTACGCGCTGCTGCCCGACGGCACGCCGTGCGGCACCACCTACTTCTATCGCGCGCTCGGCGACTGACGGCCGTGCGGTCTACAGTCGGCCGGTCCGTTCATTTCCCGTCGCCATGAAACACCCCTTCGCCGAACTGATCGACCTGCACTGCGAGCAAGCCACCGCCGGCGCCAGCACCATGACGCTGGTCGTCGCGCCGCAGCACCTGAACCCGCACGAGGTGGTGCACGGCGCCGTGCTGTATGCGCTGGCCGACACGGGCATGGGCACGGCGCTGTACCCCACGCTCGAGGCGGGCGAGATCTGCGCCACCATCGAGATCAAGATGAACTACTTCAAGCCCGTGTTCGAGGGCCAGGTCGTCTGCAGGACCACGCTGCTCAACCGCGGGCGCACCGTCGCCAACCTGGAGTCGCGGCTGTACGTGGGCGAGGTGCTCGTGGGCATGGCGAACGGCAACTACGCGATCTTCCGGCGCAGCCGCGCCGAGGGCTGACCGTTGTTCATGGCGTGACGCCGCAGGTGCGCTGACCTGGCGCCGGCACGCGGACCGGGGCCACCGGCGTCGCCGCCCGCTTCGTTGCCGCCACATGCAGCAGCAGCGCCACCACCACCATCGCCACGCCAACGATCTCGTGCGTCGCGGGCGGCTTGCCCAGCGCCACGCCCATCAGCAACGCTGACACCGGCACGAAGTTCAGGAAGGCCGTGCCCGTGACCGCGCCGAGCGCGCGCACGCCGTGGTTGAAGGCCAGCACCGCGAGCGCCGACGGCACCAGCCCCACGTACAGCAGCACCTGCCACGACAGGCGCAGCCCCTGCGCGTCGGGCGCGGGCGAGGCGCCCAGCACGGTCATGCCCACCGCCACGGCCAGCAGCAGCGGCCACGAAGCCAGCACCGTGAGCGCGGTGTAGTCCACCGTGTCCAGCGTCGGGAAGCGCGCCGCGCCGCGCGTGTAGACGACCCAGCCCAGCGTGCCGACGAAGGCGATGGCGTCGCCGAACAGCGTGTCGTGCGACAGGCCTGCGCCACCGGGCGACAGCAGCCCGGCCACCGTCGCCACGCCGGCCAGCGCCAGTGCGGCGGTCAGCAAGGTCGTGCGCGTCGGGCGCACGCCGTCGAGCCACCAGCGCAGCAGCTGCGTGGTGATCGGCGTGGTGGCGATCAGCACCGCGCCGTGCGAGGGCACCGAGTGCGAGAGCCCGACGAACAGCAGGATGCTGAACACGCCGAAGCCCGCAAAGCCGTGCAGCGCCAGCGGCACCGCATGCTGTCGCAGCTTGTGCCAGCCGCCGCTGCCGCGCAGGCCCAGCAGCGCGGCGAACACCAGCGCCGACAGGGTGTAGCGGATGAGCGTGAGCCACACCGGCGCCACGTGCTGCAGCACGCCCTTGCCGACGAGGAACAGGCTGCCCCAGCTGGCGGTGGCGAAGAGCAGGGCCGCGATGCCCGGCAGGCGTGAGGAAGGGGAGGACACGGGAAAACCTTTCAAGGAAACGCTGAGTGCGTGACCTGGAGGATGGGGATGCGCCGCCGCGAAGGCCATTCGTTTCTTTGGACAGGGGCTTCCGAAAAAGCGAACGGACGACTGCGTCGCACGCGCTCACAATCCGCGGTCATGGAGCTGTACCAACTGAAGACCTTCGTTGCCATCGCGAAGGAGGGCAACCTGACCCGCGCCGCCGAACGCGTGTTCACCAGCGCCCCGGCCGCCAGCGCGCAGCTCAAGGCGCTCGAAGACGAACTCGGCGTGCGCCTGTTCGAGCGCACGCCGCGCGGCATGTCGCCCACTGCGGCCGGCCGGCGCCTGCTCGAGGAGGCCGAGCGCACGCTGGCCTCCGCGATGCGCATGCAGTCGGCCGCCGACCAGCTGCGCGGCGCGGCGCAGGGCGTGGTGCGCTTCGGCACGGTGGTCGATCCGGTGGCGCTGCGCCTGGGCAGCGTGCTGGTCACGCTGGCGCAGCAGCATCCGCAGGTCACGCTGCAGCTCAAGCAGGGGCTGTCGTACGAAACCCTGGCGGCCGTGCAGCGCGGCGAACTCGACTGCGCCTATGTGCTCAGCGATGCCGAGCGGCTCGAAGGCTTCGAGCTGCGGCGCCTGGGCGTGGTCGACCTGGCCGTGGGCCTGCCGCCGGCGGTGGCGCAGGCGCACCCCGAGCTCACGCTCGCGCAGCTCACCGACCTGACCTGGGTCGGCACGCCGCCCTCGTGCATCCTGCGTGCGCACCTCGAGAAGCTGTTCGCCTCGGCCGGGCGCGACTACCGCCAGGGCGTCACCGCCGACGGCGAGAGCGCCATCCGCAGCATGGTCGCCAGCGGCATGGGCGCGGGCCTGATGCGGCTGGACCAGGCCGAGCAGGGCGAGCGCCAGGGCGAACTGAAGATCTGGAACGGTTGGCGCTCACACACCTGGCTGTGCTGGATCGCGCCGGCCGGCGGCCAGCGCTCCGCGGCGGTCGAGGCCGTGCGCGGCGCGGTGTTCGACGCCTGGGCCTGATCCGGGTCTGACGCCGCCCCGGATTTCCGCAGTGGCAGGCCGCGCCGTGGCCTGTCATCATTCGCGGCGCATGACTCACCAAGCTCCCGTTCTCCTCGCCGATCTGTTGAACCGCGCCAGGCAGGCCCTGGCCACCCCGGACGGGGCGCTGCCCCCGGCCCCGCCCGCCACCGATGAGGCCGGCTGCGTGGTGTTCCTCGCGATGGGCGAGGGCGAAAGCCGCGCCCGCGTCGTCATGGGTCGCGGCCCCGACACCGAGGCCGCCTGGCAGGCCGCCGCCGAGGCGCTGGCCGTGAAGGCGAAGCGTGCCGAGCGACCGGCGCAGCGGCTGCGCGCGGAGATCGTCGAGCACGCCACGCCCATGACCTGGGGCGAACTGAAGGCGCGGCTGGCGCAGACCAAGCGCAACTACTTCAACGAAGGCATCGCGCTCGACGCGCGCTTCGAGACCGCGCTGCTCGCGCAGGAGATGCACGGCAGCGCCGTGCTCTACAACGGCACGGTCGACCACGCGGAGCCCAACAACGGCAACCTGCGCACGCACACGAAACGCCGCTTCGGCGACGAGCACGACTTTCCCACCGACGACGCCGCGCCCGTGTGGTGCTTCACCACGCGCGCCGTGTACGTCGACGCCGACGGCGCCTGGCCGCTCACGGCCGAAGGACAAGCCGCGGGCTTTCGCACGCTCACCGACTGGAACGCGGCGCAGGTGCGCACGCTGGTCGACTCGGCGAGCGATTACCTGGCCGAACAGGTCAAGCCCACGGGCGAGTTCCACTACGGCTGGTTTCCCTGCTTCGACCGCGCGATTCCCACCTACAACACGCTGCGCCACGCCAGCTCCACCTACGCCATGCTCGAAGGCTGGGAGCTCACGCGCAGCGACGTGCAGAAGGCCGCCATCGACCGCGCGCTGGCCTTCCTGAGCCAGCGGCTGATCCGCCGCGCCACGCTGGCCGACGGCACGCAGGCCGCGTTCCTGGTCGACATCGGCAACGAGATCAAGCTCGGCGGCAACGCCGTGTGCCTGCTGGCGCTGGTGAAGTACACCGAGCTCACCGGCGATGCGCAGTACCAGCCGCTGATGGAGCAGCTGGCGCTGGGCATCCGCTCCATGCAGGACCCCGAGACCGGCCGCTTCGTGCACGTGCTCAACCACCCGGGGCTCGACGTGAAGGAGCCCTACCGCATCATCTATTACGACGGCGAAGCGGCCTTCGGGCTGATGCGGCTGTACGGCCTCACGCGCGACGCGCGCTGGCTCGCGGTGGTCGAGAAGGCCTTCGAGCACTTCATCGCGGCGGGCCACTGGCGCGCGCACGACCACTGGCTGAGCTACTGCGTCAACGAACTCACGCGCTTCAAGCCCGAGACGCGCTACTACCAGTTCGGCCTGCAGAACATGGCGGGCCACCTGGACTTCGTGCTCGAGCGCATCACCACCTTCCCCACGCTGCTCGAGCTGATGATGGCCGCGCGCGAGATGGTGCTGCGGCTCGAAGCCGACCCTGCCCTGCGCCCGCTGCTCGCGGGGCTCGATCGCCACAAGTTCGACCGCGCGCTGGAGCACCGCGCGCGCTACCTCGCCAACGGCCACTTCTGGCCCGAGCTGGCGATGTTCTTCCGCCACCCCGACCGCATCGCGGGCTCGTTCTTCATCAAGCACCACAGCTTCCGCGTGCGCATCGACGACGTGGAGCACTACCTGTCGGGCTACGTGGCCTACCACCGCCTGCTCGAGGCGCGCGAGGCGCAGCAGCAGAGCGCGCAGCTCACGCAGGCCACGGCCGAGCCGGCCGCGCCGCGCGGCGCCGAGGGCATCGTGCTGTGGGGCGGCGACGTCAACCTGGGCCGGCGCCAGCACTACCGCATGCACGACCTCGGCGGCCCCGCCCGCATGCTCGGCGACATCGCCGCGCTGCGCGAGGCCGACCTGCGCATCGTGAACCTCGAATGCGTGGTCGCCACCACGGGCGAGCAGGGCGTCGAGAAGGACGAGGGCGGCCCTTATTACTACCGCGCGCGCCCCGAGATGCTGTCGGTGCTGACCGAGGCCGGCATCGACATGGTCGCCACGGCCAACAACCACAGCGGCGACTACGGCCCCGAGGCGCTGCTGGAGCAGCACGGGCTGCTCAACGCCGCCGCCATCGCGTTCGCCGGCACCGGGCCCGACCTCGATTCGGCGCTGCGCCCCGCCTTCCGGCAAGCCGGTGGGCTGCGCGTGGCGCTGTTCTCGCTCGACGCCACGCAGCCACGCTTTGCTGCCACCGCGAAGCTCCCCGGCGCCGCCTGGCTGTCGCTCGACGACCCGGCGGCCTGGCGCGCCACGCTCGCGCCACGCATCGCCGCCGCACGCCACGAGGCCGACGTGGTGCTGGTGGCCGTGCACTGGGGCGAGAACCTGGAGACCGCGCCCTCGCGCGCCGAGATCGCTGTCGGCCATGCCATCGTCGAAGCCGGCGCCGACGCGGTGCTCGGCACCTCGGCGCACGTGCTGCAGGGCATCGAGGTCCATCAGGGCCGGCCGATCCTGCACGACGCGGGCGACCTGCTGTTCGACGCCATCCGCAACGACCTCGCGGACTCCGGCGTGTTCTCGCTGCGCCTCGGGCCGCATGGCGTGGAAGAGGTGGTGTTCACGCCGGTGGGCGTGGGCTTCGGCTTCTCGCAGCAGCTCGCGGGCGAGGCGGCGCAGGCCGCGAGCGCGCGCTTTGCCGAGCTGTGCCGCGCGCTCGGCACCGAGATGACGGCGCAGCCCGACGGGCGTTGCGCGCTGCAGCTGTCGCCGCCCGAACGCACCGCGCCGGCCGGGCGCCCGCCGCTGGCGCCGCTGTCGGCCTCGCGCCCGCCCGCGCTGGTCGGCCCCGTGCTCGCGCCCCGGCCCGAGTGGTCGGTCGATGCCGTGCCCGAGGACGCCAGGATTCGCCCGCTGCAGTTCGGCCCGCTGCGCCTCGTGGGCATCCGCCTCGCGCCGACGCAGATCATCGGGCGGCGCCTGCTGTGGGTCGAGTCGTTCTGGACCGCCGATGCGCCCGTGAGCGCCGACCTGCGTGTGCAGTTCCGCGCGCTGCCGATGCGCAGCACCACCATGCCGGCCTGGGGCGAGGCCATGGACCACGACCCCTGCGACTGGATGTGGCCCACCAGCCGCTGGACGCCGGGTCGCATCTACCGCGACCGCTACGGCCTGCGCGCGCCGCGCCTGGGCCTGCTCGAGAACGACGTGCTGCAGATCGAGGCGCGCGTGCGCGGCAGCATGCCCGACCTGCCGGGCGCGCGCCGGCTGCCCGTGTGGTGCGGCCTGCGCGTGCCGAAGTTTCCGACGCCGCTGCCCGAGCGCCCCGCGCCCGTGCTCGCGGCGCTGCGCCCCGGTGCCCCGGCGCAGCCGTCGCCTGTGTGGACCGCCGACGATCTGCAGCGTGTCACCGGCGGGCAGTGGCTGGTGCCGCCGCCTTCGGGCTGGTTCGTCAACGCGGTGGTGCGCGGACCGACGCACATGGCGCGGCTGCCCAAGCCGGCGCTGTTCATCGCGTCCGACTACCGCACGCTCGCCAAGCACGAGAACTACAGCAAGCCGCGCGCCGACAACCCCGACCGCCACGAAGACGTGCCCGTGCTGCAGCACGCGCTCGCGGGCGCCGTGGTCGCGCACCCGGTGGACGGGCTCGACCCGTCGTTCCCGCTGCTGCAGGTGGAGGACCCGATCCGCGCCATGATCGACCTGGGCGTGGCCGCGCGTGCGCGCTTCAAGGGTCGCGTGGTGGGCGTGACCGGCACCGTCGGCAAGTCCTCCACCATCGCCATGCTGCGCGACCTGCTGCCCGAGGCGGCGCGCGTGCACACCACCATCGACAACTACAACTCGCGCGTCGGCGTGCCGGCGATGCTGGCCAACCTCGCGGCCGACGCCGACGTGTGCGTGCTCGAGATGGCGCAGAGCGCGCTGTGGATGGACCGCGGCCCGATCTCGCTCGTGGCGCGCCCGCACGTGGCCATCCTCACCGAGATCGGCCTGTCGCAGACCCGCCAGACCGCCACGCTCGAACAGACGGCCGAGTTCAAGTCGCGCATCTTCCTCGGGCTGGAGCCCGGCGGCGTGGCCATCGTGCCCGACCACATCCCCTGCCTGATGCAGGTGGTGCGGGCGGCCGCGCGCACGGCGGGCGCCATCTGGGTGGTGGGCAGCAGCCCCGACGCCAACATCCGCATCGTCGACACGCGGCCCGAGCCCGACGGCGGCTGCCGCGTGCGCATCGCGCTGCCGGGGCGCACGGTCGAGTACCTGTTCCCGATCGCGAGTGCGGGGCTGGTGCGCAATTCGGCGCTGGCCTTTGCGGCGCTGCTGGCGCTGGGCTTCGATGCCGAGGCCGCGTGCACGCGCATGCCTTTCGTGCGCCTGCCGGCCTCGGTGATGCAGCTGCGTCCGCTGCGCACGCAGGGCGGCGTGCAGGCCACGCTGATCGACGACAGTTGGAACGCCGAGGTCATGTCGATGCGCAACGCGATGGAGTTCGTGCGCACCTGCCAGCATGCGGCGCACGGGCCGGTGACGCGCAAGATCGGCGTGCTCGGGCGCATCATCAACCTCGACAAGGAAGCCGAAGCGATGCACCGCAGCCTGGCCGCGCCGCTGCTGGCCTCGGGCATCCAGCACCTCGTGACGCACGGCGCCGAGATGCGCTGGCTGCGCGAGGAGGTGCCGGCCGAGCTGCTCGGCCCGCACTTCGAAGACGCCGCGCAGCTCACCGGCTACCTCGGCGAATTCCTGCGCGACGGCGACCTGGTGCTGGTGAAGGGCGACCGCCAGCAGTCCGACTTCGGCCTCATTTCCGAACTGCTGCAGAAGCTATGACCCCGCGCGCGCGCCTGGCCTGTGTGCTCCTTGCCCTCGTGCAGACGGCCTGCGCGCAGCGTGCCGATGCGCCGAAGGCCGCAGCGCCGCGAGAGCCCGCAGCCTCCGCGTCGGCCGAGGGCGCACTGCTGCACTGGAACCAGTCCGCCGTGCGCGCCAACTGCCCCGACCGCCCGGGCTTTCTCTGGGTGCAGGCGGTCGAGGGGCCGTCGTGCATCCGCTACTTCGCGAGCCGCGACATCGACGACGCGCGCATCGCCATCGTGCAGTTCTCGGGCGACCGCGACAGCGTGATGAACTTGTCGCCCACGCGCATCCCCGGCAACACCGAACCGCTGCGCACGCTCGACGCGCAGGCCGCGAGCGACCGCGCGGGCATGCCGTGGATCTTCATGGCGCGCCCCGGCACCTACGGCTCCTCGGGCGACCACCGCCAGCGGCGCGAGGCGGTGGAGTTCCATGCGCTCGATGCGGCGCTCGAAGCGCTGATGCAGCGCCACCGGCTGCAGCGCGTGGTGCTCTTCGGCCACAGCGGCGGCGCCACGGCCGGCGCGGCGCTGCTCACGCTCGGGCGCACGCGCGTGGCCTGCGCGGTGCTCACCTCGGGCGCCTTCGACCTGCTGGAGCGGGCGCGGCTGCTCGGCCGCTCGAAGAACGGGCGCACCGACACCACGGGCAGCATGCAGGTCTACGACCCGCTGGACCATGTGGCAGGCATCCCGCGCGACCCGCAGCGGCGCATCGTGCTCATCGGCAATCCCGGCGACCGCAACACGCCGTTCGCGCTGCAGCAGCGCTTTGCCGATGCGGTGGGCAAGGCAGGCCACCGCGTCGAAGTGATGACGCACGACGCCGAGCCACCGACCTTCCACGACCTGAAAGACCGCATCGGCCTGCGCACCGCATCGCAGTGCGCGCGCGAGGCGCTGCAGTCGCAAGCCCGATGATCGAACCCCTCACTTCGCGCCCCTTCGGCGCCATGCCCGACGGCCGCCCCGTCACCGAATACACGCTCGACAACGGCCACGGCCTGCGCCTGAGCGCCATCAACCTCGGCGGCATCGTCACCGCGCTGCACGTGCCCGACCGGCAGGGGCGCAGCGCCAACGTGGTGCTGGGCTTGCCCTCGCTGGCCGACTACCTGAAGCCGCATCCGCACTTCGGCACCATCGTCGGCCGCTACGCGAACCGCATCGCGGCGGGCCGCTTCACGCTCGATGGCACGGCTCACCAGCTGGGCCTGAACGACGGCGTGAACACGCTGCATGGCGGCGCCACGGGCTTCGGCAAGCGCTACTGGGAGATCGTGCCGGTGCCTCACGAACTCGCCCTCGAACTGCGCTACACCAGCGCCGACGGCGAAGAGGGCTACCCCGGCGAGGTGCAGCTGACGGTGCGCTACACCTTGAGTGCCACGGCCAACACCTGGCGCATCGACTACCGCGCCACCACCGACCGGCCCACGGTGCTCAATCTGAGCCACCACGACTACTTCAACCTCGCGGGCAGCGGTTCGGTGATGGACCACGTGCTGACGCTGCCCGCGAGCCGCTACTGCCCGGTGGACGCCACGCTCATTCCGCTCGGGCTTGACGAGGTGGCCGGCACGCCTTTCGATTTCCGCACGTCGACGCGCATCGGCGAGCGCATCCACGACGGCCACGAGCAGCTGCTGCGCGCGCATGGCTACGACCACAACTGGGTGCTCGATCGCAGCGGCACGGGCCTGGCGTTTGCGGCGCGCCTCGCCCACGAAGCGTCGGGCCGCGTGATGGACGTGCACACCACCGAGCCCGGCGTGCAGTTCTATTCGGGCAACTTCCTCGACGGCAGCCTGCTCGGCAGCGCGGGCGCGAGCCTGCGCCAGGGCGACGGCCTGTGCCTGGAGACGCAGCACTTTCCCGACGCGCCGAACAGGCAGGAGTTCGCGTCGACCGTGCTGCGCCCCGGCGAGGTGTTCGCCAGCGCGACCGAGCACCGCTTCGGCATCGGCTGACCACGGATCAGCGCTGCGGGCTCTGCACCGTCGCCGCCACGATCCGGCGCACCACCGGCAGCACCACGAGCAGCGAGGGAAACGCGGCCAGCCACGACACGCCCCATGCGGCCATCCACATCTGGAAGAGGCCCGAGGCCAGCCCCACGCTCTTGAGCGTGGAGATGCCCGCCACGATGCACGACATGAAGATCGACAGCAGGAAGGGCATGGCGATGCCCGCATAACGGGCTGGCAGTTTTCGGGTGGTCATGATGGGGCAAGCTCCTGGATGTCGTTGTTGTTCAAGGTGCGCGGATGAGGTTGCAGCCCCTCTGCGCCATCTGCGCCATCTGCGCCGTCGGCGCCGACCACCCGCACGGTGGGTCTGTGTCGTTGTTTCATGGAATGATTCCTTCGTTTGTGGCCATGCGGCCTGCGACCGCGAGGCCTCGAAGATACGAACGGCAGGCGCCATCGGGAAGCCACGCGCGCCGCCATAGACCTTCATCCAGACCGAGAGAATCCATGGACCAGATTCAGGACATCCGGGCCTTCGTGGCCATCGTCGACCACGGCAGCCAGAGCGCGGCGGCCCGGCACCTGGGGCGCTCGGTGCAGTCCATCAGCCGCTCGCTGAGCATGCTCGAGCGCAGCCTGGGCGTGCAGCTCCTTCGCCGCACCACGCGGCAGTCGTCGGTCACCGAAGTGGGGCTGGCCTACCACCGCCGCGTGCAGGCCGCGCTGGCGGAGTTCGATGCGGCGGCCGTCGAGGCCAGCAGCCAGCTCGCCTCGCCGAGGGGCCTGTTGCGCGTGGCCGCGCCGGTGCAGTTCGCGCCGGCCTTCGTGGTGCCGCTGATCGGCGCGTTCATGCAGCGCTACCCGGACATGGAGGTCGAGCTCACGGCCTCCGACCGTTTCGTGGACCTGATCGAAGGCGAGCTGGACCTGGCCATCCGCATCGGCGAGCTGCCCGATTCCGAACTGGCGGCCAAGCCGCTCGGCGAGCTGCGGCTGGTGGTGTTCGGCTCGCCGGCGTACTTCGCGCGGCACGGGCGGCCGCAGCGGCCCGAAGACCTGGCCGACCACCAGTGCGTGGTGCGCACCCCCCCCCCCCACGGCAGCGACGCGCACTGGCCCTTCACGGTCGACGGCACGCTGCAGCGCGTCAAGGTGACGGGGCGCTTCCGGGCCGACAACACCGCCGCGATCTATGCGGCCGTGCTGAGCGGGCTGGGCCTGTTCTTCACGCCGCTGTGGCAGATCCGCGACCTGCTCGACAGCGGGCAGGCCGAACTGGTGCTGACCGAGTTCGAGTCGCCGAGGATTCCGGTCCACGCGGTGTGGCCTTCATCCCGCGGCAGCTTCGCGCGGGCCCGGCTGTTCGCCGATTTCGCGGCGGCGCACCTGCCGTCGCTGCAGCCGCGCGAGGGGCCCGGGGCGGCCTAGCCCGCGAACAGCGCCGCCGGCACGCCCGGGCTGTCGATGCGCACCGAGAAGAGCCCACCGGCCAGCGGCTCGCTCTTCAGTTGATCTTCGGTGCGGCCGTTGCGCGCGGTCGTGATGTAGAGCGTCTGCATGTCGGCACCGCCGAAGGCGCAGTCGGTCACGTTGCTCGCGGGCAGCGCGATGCGGCACAGCTCGGCGGCGCTCACCGGGTCGTGGCAGGTGACGCAGGCGCCGTCCCAGTGCGCGATCCACAGGCAGCCGGCCGCGTCGGTGGTCATGCCGTCGGGCAGGCCGTCGCCCTTCGGGAAACGGTGCCACACACGCTTGTTCGACACCGCGCCGGCGTCCATGTCGAAGTCGTAGGCGTACATCGTGTTGATCGCCGTGTTGTTGAAGTACATGGTGCGGCCGTCGCCCGACCACGTCGGCCCGTTGGTCACCTCGAAGCCGTCGTCGTGCCGGGTGCATCGGCCCTCGGCGTCGAAGCGGTAGAGCGCGCCGGTGGGCGCCTTGCAGTCGAAGTCCATGCTGCCGGCCCAGAAGCGGCCGCGGCTGTCGCACTTGCCGTCGTTGAAGCGGTTGCCGGTGCGCTCGGGTTCGGGCTGGTGCAGGTAGCGCGGCTTCGTGGTGTCGCCGGGCGCGGTGGTGTCGAACAGCGCGAAGCCGCGGCGCAGCGTGAGGAACAGGCCCGGCGCCGACGCGCGCTCGGCGATGGCGGTGATCTCTTCGTCGAAGTGCCAGGTGCGCTGCGCGCCCGTGGCCGGGTCGTAGCGGAACAGGCGCGGCTGCAGGATGTCGATCCAGTACAGCGCCTGCTCGCGCACCGACCACAGCGTGCCTTCGCCGAGGTCGGCGGCGGCCGGCCAGAGGCATTCGGGGGTGCCGAGCACGCGGGGCGCTGCGAGCGGCGAAGAAGGGGCGCTTGTCTCTTGCATGTTCATTTGTTCTTTCTGTAGGTCATGTCGCCTTGACGCGGCGGATCGTATCAAGGCATATTGATAATAGAAATTGAAAATAACTGCATCGATTGATATGTGTTTTGCAATGTCATGAGATGCCTCCTGGAGACCTTTTCCTTGAATTCCCCCCAGCTTTCCATCCATCCCAGCCTGAAGGGCCGCACCGTGTTCGTCACCGGCGGCGGCAGCGGCATCGGCGCGGCCATCGTCGCTGCTTTCGCGGCGCAGGGCGCGCGCGTGGCCTTTGTCGATATTGCAGAAGCTGCCAGCGCGGCGCTCGCCGCGCAAATCGCCGAAGCCGGCCACGCCGCGCCGTGGTGGCGCGCCTGCGACGTGCGCGACATCGGCGCGCTGCAGCAGGCCATGGCCGACGCGGCCGCCGAGCTCGGCGACTTCGCGGTGCTGGTCAACAACGTGGCCAGCGACGACCGCCACACGCTCGCATCGGTCACGCCCGACTACTACGACAACCGCATGGCCATCAACGAACGGCCCGCGCTGTTCGCGATCCAGTCGGTGGTGCCGGGCATGAAGCGCCTGGGCTTCGGCTCGGTGATCAACCTCGGCTCCACGGGCTGGCAGACCAAGGGCTCGGGCTACCCCTGCTACGCGATCGCCAAGTCGTCGGTGAACGGCCTCACGCGCGGGCTCGCGGTGGAGCTGGGCCGCGATCGCATCCGCATCAACACCGTGTCGCCCGGCTGGGTGATGACCGAGCGGCAGGTGGCACTGTGGCTCGACGAGGAGGGCGAGAAGGCGCTGCACCGCAACCAGTGCCTGCCCGACAAGCTGATGCCGGAAGACATCGCGCGCATGGTGCTGTTCCTCGCGTCGGACGACGCGAAGATGTGCACGGCGCAGGAGTTCACGGTGGACGCCGGCTGGACCTGATCAGTCCATCTCGAGCTTGCGTCCGTAGACGCTCATGCTCGCCGTTTTCAAGGCCTTCATCATCACCTTCGCCGCCGGCGACAGCAGCCGGTCGGTGCGCGTGATGATGCCGAAGGCGTCCATGTGGCAGGGCATGTCCAGCGGCAGCAGCGACACGATGCCGTGCGCCGCGTAGTAGCGCGCCACGTCGGTCGCCAGCACCGCGACCATGTCGCTTTGCTGCAGCATGCGCGTGATGAACAGCAGCGCCGGGCTCTCGATGATGTTGCCCGGCGGCGCCAGGCCTTCCTCCTGGAACATCAGCTCGAAGCGGTGGCGCAGCACGCTGCCCGCGGGCGGCACGATCCAGCCGGCGCCCACCACGTCGCGCAGCGTGAGGCCGCTCACGCCCAGCAGCGGATGGCCGGGGCGCACCAGCGCGCACACGGGTTCCTCGGTGAGCGCCTCGTAGCGCAGCTGCGACTTGTCGTGCTCGGCGAACAGCCGCGCCACGAGGATGTCGAGCTTGCCCTGCTCGAGCCGCTCGAGCAGCACCGGGCTGGTCTCGATCTCCAGTGACACGCGCAGGTCGGGCTGCTCGCGCTTGACCATCGCCACGGCCGGCGGCATCAGCGTGAGTCCCGGCGCGGTGATGGCGCCCACGTTCACCTGGCCGAGGCGCCCGGCCTTCAGCGCGGTGAGCTCGTCGTGCGCCTGGTTCAGGCTGGCCAGCGCCACGCGGGCGTGGCGAATCATGGTCTCGCCGTACCAGGTGGGGCGCATGCCGCGCGGCAGCCGCTCGAACAGCGGCACCTCGAGCACGTCTTCCAGGTCCTTCAGCAATTTCGACGCGGCGGGCTGCGTCATGTTGAGCACCTGCGCCGCGCGGTGGATGTTGCCTTCCTCGGCCAGCGCCACCAGCAACAGCAGCTGGCGGGTCTTGAGGCGGGCGCGGATGAACCAGTGGTTGTAGGTGTTCATGAAGAGGGTGCGAACGAAGGTCTGACGGGGTTTTCCAGAATCCACCGATTGATATGCATTTTGTCTAAAAAACGATTGGATCGATATCGAAATCATTCCTAGACTTCCGCCCCAGTCCCATAACAACAGAGACAAGGCAACGCCACGGTGATCCACGGCGAGCTTCGGCAGAGCGTGCGCCAGTACATCAACGGCCGCTGGGAAACCAGCGCGACCACCGGTGTCAGCGTCAATCCATCGGACACCAGCGAAGTGGTGGCCGAGTACGCACGTGCCGACCGGCGCCAGGTCGAGCTGGCGATTCGCGCGGCCAGCGAAGCCTTCGTGCACTGGAGCCACAGCGCGCCGCAGCGGCGCGCCGACGTGCTCGACCGCATCGGCGCCGAGCTGCTGGCCCGCAAGGACGAGCTGGGCCTGCTGCTGGCGCGCGAGGTCGGCAAGACGCTGCCCGAGGCCGTGGCCGAGGTGGCGCGCGCGGGCCAGATCTTCAAGTTCTTCGCGGGCGAGGCCCTGCGCGGCGGCGGTGGCGAGAACGTGGCCTCGGTGCGCGCCGGCGTGCAGGTCGACGTGACGCGCGAACCGGTCGGCGTGGTGGGCCTCATCACGCCGTGGAACACGCCCTTCGCCGTGCCGGCCTCCAAGATCGCCGCGGCACTGGCGCACGGCAACAGCGTGGTCTTCAAGCCGGCCGAGCTGGTGCCGGCCTGCGGCTGGGCGCTCACAGACATCATCGGCCGCGCCACGCTGCCGGCCGGCGTGTTCAACCTCGTGATGGGCAGCGGGCGCGAAGCCGGCCAGGCGCTGGTCGACAGCCCGCTGGTCGATGCGCTGAGCTTCACCGGCTCGGCCGCCAATGGCGAACGCGTGCTGCAGGCCGCGGCCGCACGGCGCGCCAAGGTGCAGCTGGAGATGGGCGGCAAGAACGCGCTGGTGGTGCTGGCCGATGCCGACCTGGACCGCGCCGTCGATTGCGCGGTGCAGGGCGCCTACTTTTCCAACGGCCAGCGCTGCACCGCATCGAGCCGCCTCATCGTCGAAGCCGCCGTGCACGACGCCTTCGTGGCGCAGCTGCGCCAGCGCCTGAAGACGCTGAAGATCGGCCACGCGCTGGAGCGCGGCATCGACATCGGCCCCGTGGCCGACGAAGAGCGGCTGGCGCAGAACCTCGCGTGGATCGACATCGCACGCGAAGAGGGCGCGGAACACGTGTGGGGCGGCGAGGCGCTGCAGCGCGCCACCGCCGGCCACTACATGAGCCCCGCGCTCTTCCTGGCCCAACCCGAACACCGCATCGCACGCGAAGAAATCTTCGGGCCGCTGGCCTGCGTGCTGCGCGCCGCCGATTACGACGAAGCGCTCGTGCTGTGCAACGACACGCCCTTCGGCCTGTGCGCGGGCATCTGCACCAATTCGCTGAAGCACGCGATGCACTTCAGGCGCCATGCCGTGGTCGGCATGACGATGGTCAATCTGCCGACCGCGGGGGTGGACTTTCATGTGCCCTTCGGCGGCCGCAAGGGGTCGGGCTACGGGCCGCGCGAACAAGGGCGCCACGCCGCGGAGTTCTACACGACGGTGAAGACCGGCTACATGCTGGCCTGACCGAACACATCACAGACTCATCAAGAAGGAGACAACCATGACCATGAATCGCCGCACCCTCAACACCGCGCTCGCCGCCGCAGCCCTGGGCAGCCTGCTGCCCGTGTCCGCCCTCGCGCAGAAGAAACTCGTGCTGGGCTTCGCGCAGGTGGGCGCCGAGAGCGAATGGCGCACCGCCAACACCGAGTCGATCAAGTCCTCGGCCAAGGAGGCGGGCATCGAACTGAAGTTCTCCGATGCGCAGCAGAAGCAGGAGAACCAGATCAAGGCCATCCGCTCGTACATCGCGCAGAAGGTGGACGTGATCGCGTTCTCGCCCGTGGTCGAGTCGGGCTGGGAAACCGTGCTGCGCGAGGCCAAGGCCGCCAAGATCCCGGTGGTGCTGACCGACCGCTCCGTGAACACCAAGGACGACTCGCTCTACGTGACCTTCATGGGCTCCGACTTCACCGAGGAAGGCCGCAAGGCCGGCCGCTGGCTGGTCGAGAAGATGAAGGACCAGAAGGGCGAGGTGAACATCGTCGAGCTGCAGGGCACCGTGGGCTCGGCGCCGGCCATCGACCGCAAGAAGGGCTTCGAGGAAATCATCAAGGCCGACCCGAAGTTCAAGATCACCCGCTCGCAGACCGGCGACTTCACGCGCGCCAAGGGCAAGGAGGTGATGGAAGCCTTCCTCAAGGCCGAGGGCAAGAAGATCAACGTGCTCTACGCGCACAACGACGACATGGCCATCGGCGCGATCCAGGCCATCGAAGAGGCCGGCCTGAAGCCCGCAAAGGACATCACCATCATCTCCATCGACGGGGTGAAGGGCGCCTTCGAAGCCATGATCGCCGGCAAGCTCAACGTGTCGGTCGAATGCAGCCCGCTGCTCGGGCCGCAGCTCATGAGCGCGGTGAAGGACATCAAGGCCGGCAAGACGCTGCCCAAGCGCATCGTCACGGAAGAAGGCATCTTCCCCATGGAAGTCGCCGCCAAAGAGTTCCCCAACCGCAAGTACTGAGGACCGACCGACATGAAACGCAACTTCCTCAAGGCCTCGCTCGCGGGCCTGGCCTTCGCCGTCGTCGGCTTCACGCCGCTGGCCCACGCGCAGGACAAGGGCCTGATCGCCATCTCGATGCCCACCAAGTCGTCGGCGCGCTGGATCGCCGACGGCGCCAACATGGTCAAGTACTTCAAGGACAAGGGCTACAAGACCGACCTGCAGTACGCGGACGACGACATTCCGAACCAGCTCGCGCAGATCGAGAACATGGTGACGAAGGGCTCGAAGGTCTTGGTCATCGCGGCCATCGACGGCACAACGTTGTCCGACGTGCTGCAAAAGGCGGCTGACAAGGGCGTGAAGGTCATTGCCTACGACCGGCTCATCAAGGGCTCGAAGAACGTCGACTACTACGCCACCTTCGACAACTTCCAGGTCGGCGTGCTGCAGGCGCAATCCATCGAGGCGGCGCTGGGCCTGAAGAGCGGCAAGGGCCCGTTCAACATCGAGCTGTTCGGCGGCTCGCCGGACGACAACAACGCCTTCTTCTTCTACAACGGCGCGATGTCGGTGCTCGACCCGTACATCAAGAGCGGCAAGCTCGTGGTGCGCAGCAAGCAGATGGGCATGGACAAGGTCGGCACGCTGCGCTGGGACGGCGCGGTGGCGCAGGCGCGCATGGACAACCTGCTGTCGGCCTACTACACGAAGGACCGCGTCGATGCGGTGCTGTCGCCGTACGACGGCCTGTCGATCGGTATCCTGTCGTCGCTCAAGGGCGTGGGCTATGGCTCGGGCTCGCAGGCGATGCCGGTGGTGTCGGGGCAGGACGCGGAGATTCCCTCGGTCAAGTCGATCCTGCGCAAGGAGCAAAGCTCCACCGTGTTCAAGGACACGCGCGAGCTGGCGAAGGTGACGGTGGCGATGGTCGACGCCATGCTCTCGGGCAAGGCGCCCGAGGTGAACGACACCAAGACCTACAACAACGGCATCAAGGTCGTGCCCTCGTACTTGCTCAAGCCGGTGAGCGTGGACGGCTCCAACTGGAAGCAGGTGCTGGTGGACAGCGGCTACTACAAGGAAAGCCAGGTCAAGTGAGCCCGGCCGGCGAAGCGCGCACGATCCTCGCGATGCGCGGGATCACCAAGACGTTCCCGGGCGTGAAGGCCCTGAGCAACGTCAACCTCGCCGTGCGCGCGGGGGAGATCCACGCGGTGGTCGGGGAGAACGGCGCGGGCAAGTCGACGCTCATGAAGGTCTTGAGCGGCGTCTACCCGTGCGACTCCTATACCGGCGAGATCCATTTCGAAGGTGAGCTTCGCCGCTTCAAGGGCATCGCCGACAGCGAGAAGCTGGGCATCATCATCATTCACCAGGAGCTCGCGTTGGTGCCGCTGCTCTCGATTGCCGAGAACATCTTCCTGGGCAACGAGATCGCGAGCGGCGGCGTGATCGACTGGTTCGCCGCCTATGCGAAGACGCGCGAGCTGCTCGCCAAGGTGGGCCTGAAGGAGCTTCCCACGACGCTGGTGACCGACTTGGGCGTCGGCAAGCAGCAGCTCGTGGAAATCGCCAAGGCGCTGGCGAAGGAAGTGAAGCTCCTGATCCTCGACGAGCCCACCGCGAGCCTGAACGAGAACGACAGCGATGCGTTGCTCGCGCTGCTGCTCGAACTGAAGCGCCAGGGCATCGCGTCGATCCTCATCTCGCACAAGCTCAACGAGATCGCCAAGGTGGCCGATTCGATCACCGTGCTGCGCGATGGCTCGACGGTGGAAACCATCGACTGCCGCAGCGACCCGATCAGCGAAGACCGCATCATCCGCGGCATGGTGGGCCGCGACATGGAACACCGCTACCCGCAGCGCTCGCCGAAGATCGGCGAGACGGTGCTGGAGGTGCGCGACTGGCGCGTGCACCACGCGCTGCATGCCGACCGCGAGCAGATCAAGGGCGTGAACCTGCAGGTGCGCCAGGGCGAGATCGTCGGCATCGCGGGCCTCATGGGCGCGGGGCGCACCGAGCTGGCGATGAGCGTGTTCGGCAAGTCGTACGGCCAGCGCATCAGCGGCTTGGTGCTGATGCACGGCCAGCCGGTGGACGTGAGCACCGTGCGCAAGGCCATCGACCACGGCATCGCCTACGTCACCGAAGACCGCAAGGGCCTCGGGCTGGTGCTGGAGGAAGGCATCCGCAAGAACATCAGCCTCGCGAACCTCGATGCGATTGCCGAACGCGCGGTGATCGACGACGGCCGCGAGTTCAAGGTGGCCAACGACTTCAGGAAGGCGCTGAACATCCGCTGCGCGGGCGTCGAGCAGCTGGTGGTCAACCTGTCGGGTGGCAACCAGCAGAAGGTGGTGCTGAGCAAGTGGCTCTTCACCAAACCCGAGCTGCTGATATTGGACGAACCCACGCGCGGCATCGACGTGGGCGCCAAGTACGAGATCTACACCATCATCGACCAGCTCGCGAGCGAGGGCAAAGGCATTCTCATGATTTCTTCCGAACTGCCCGAGCTGCTGGGCATGTGCGACCGCATCTACGTGATGAACGAGGGGCGCTTCGTGGCCGAGTTCACCGCGGCCGAGGCGTCGCAGGAGCGCATCATGCATGCGATCGTGAGCGCAGGGAGTTCTGTTCATGTCGCCGCCTGAAGCCAACGCGGTGCAGGGCGCCGCACCCGTCACCCCGAAGCTCCATGTGGGCTTCCTGAAGAACAACCTGCGCGAATACGGCATGCTGATCTCGCTGGTCGCGATCATGGTGCTGTTCCAGGTGCTGACCGACGGCACGCTGCTGCGGCCGCTGAACCTCACCAACCTGCTGCTGCAGAACAGCTACGTCGTCATCATGGCGCTGGGCATGCTGCTGGTGATTGTGGCGGGGCACATCGACCTGTCGGTGGGTTCGGTCTGCGGCTTCATCGGCGCGCTCGCGGCGGTGCTGATGGTGGAGTACGAGTGGCACTTCGTGCCGACCGCGATCGTCAGCATCGCAGCCGGTGCGGTGATCGGCGCCGCGCAGGGCTGGTTCGTCGCGTTCCGCAAGATCCCGTCGTTCATCGTCACGCTCGCGGGCATGCTGGTGTTCAAGGGGCTCACGCTGGCGCTGCTGGCGGGGCAGTCGGTGGGGCCGTTTCCGGTCGAGTTCCAGCGCCTGAGTTCGGGCTTCATTCCCGATCCGCTCGGCGGCGACACCTTGCGCACCACCTCGCTGATCGTGGGCGCGCTGGCGGCCGCGGCGCTGGTGTTCTTCAAGCTGCGTGGGCGCGCCAAGCTCAAGGCGCACGGCATGGAACAGGAGCCGTATGCCTTCTTCCTCGTGAAGAACCTGTTCTTCGCGGCGATCATTCTTTTCTTCAGCTACCTGCTCTCCACCTACAAGGGCCTGCCCAACGTGCTGGTGGTGATGGCGGTGCTGATCGTGGTGTACGACTTCGTCACGAATCGCACGACCATCGGCCGGCGCATCTATGCGCTGGGCGGCAACGAGAAGGCGGCGCGGCTCTCGGGCGTGAAGACGCAGCGCCTCGCGTTCCTCACCTTCGTGAACATGGGCGCGCTGGCGGCGTTGGCAGGGCTCGTGTTCGCGGCGCGCCTCAACACGGCCACGCCCAAGGCGGGCCTCGGCTTCGAGCTCGATGTGATTGCTGCCTGCTTCATCGGCGGCGCCTCGGCCTCGGGTGGCGTGGGCCGCGTGATGGGCGCGGTGATCGGCGCCTTCATCATGGGCGTGATGAACAACGGCATGTCGATCCTCGGCATCGGCATCGACTACCAGCAGGTCATCAAGGGGCTGGTGCTGCTGGCGGCGGTGTTCATCGACGTCTACAACAAGAACAAGTAGCCGCATGACCGACAGCACCACCACCCCCGTGCTGGAGCTGCGGGGCATCCACAAGCAGTTCGGCGGCATCTCTGTGCTGAACGACGTGCAGCTGAAGCTCTACCCGGGCGAGATCCATGCGCTGATGGGACAGAACGGCGCGGGCAAGTCCACGCTCATCAAGGTGCTGACGGGCGTGCTGCCTTCGAGCGGCGGCGAGATGTTCCTGGGTGGCCAGGCCATCCGTCCCGCCTCGCCGCTGGAAGCGCAGAAGCTGGGCATCAGCACGGTCTACCAGGAGGTGAACCTGTGCCCGAACCTCTCGGTGGCGGAAAACGTGTTCGCGGGACGCTATCCGCGCTGCGGCGCGCTGCAGGGCTTTCGCATCGACTGGGCGGCGGTGAACCGCAGGGCGTCGGAGCTGCTGGCGCGCATCGGGCTCGACATCGACGTGACGCGGCTCCTGTCGAGCTATTCGGTCGCGGTGCAGCAGATGGTGGCGATCGCACGGGCGCTCGGCGTGTCGTCGAAGGTGTTGATCCTCGACGAGCCGACGTCGAGCCTCGATGACGATGAAGTCGAGAAGCTGTTCGAGGTGTTGCGGCGCTTGCGTGGCGAAGGCCTTGCCATCGTCTTCGTGACGCACTTCCTGAACCAGATGTACGCGGTGTCCGACCGCATCACCGTGCTGCGCAACGGCAACTGGGTCGGCGAGTGGAAGGCTGCGGACCTCGGCCCGCAGGCGTTGATCGCGGCGATGCTGGGTCGCGAGTTGGCGGCGCAATCGGCACGATCTGCCGCGCTGCCCGCGTTCGACGAAGCGGCGCCCGCGTTGCTGCAATCGGAAGGACTGGGGCAGGCCGGCCAGTTGCAGGCGACCGATCTGCGTGTGCGTGCCGGCGAGGTCGTCGGCATCGCCGGCCTGCTCGGCGCGGGCCGCACCGAACTGGCGCGCCTGTTGTTCGGCCTCGAATCGCCCGACCGTGGCGTGCTGAAGATCGACGGCCGCTCCGTCAGCTTTTCGAATCCCGCCGACGCGATCCGCGAAGGCCTCGCGCTGTGCCCCGAAGAGCGCAAGACCGATGGCATCGTGGCCGAGCTGTCGGTGCGCGAGAACATCGCGCTCGCGCTGCAGGCCCGGCTCGGCACGCGGAAATTTCTCTCGCATGCGGAGCAGACCGCGATGGCCGAGCGCTTCGTCGCCTCGCTGGGCATCAAGACCGCGAGCGTCGAAACCCCCATCGGCCTGCTCTCGGGCGGCAACCAGCAGAAAGCCATGATCGCGCGCTGGCTCGCCACCGAGCCGCGCCTGCTGATCCTGGACGAACCCACGCGCGGCATTGACGTGGCTGCCAAGCAGGAAATCATGGAAGAGATCCTGCGGCTCGCGCGCGCGGGCATGGCGGTGATCTTCATCTCGTCGGAGATGAGCGAGGTGGTGCGTGTCGCGCATCGCATCGTGGTGCTGCGCGACCGGCAGAAGGTGGGCGAACTGCCGGGCGGCTCGACCGAGGACGAGGTCTACGAAATGATTGCCGCCGCATGAACCGCCTTTCGTCCCTCATGAGCCACCGGCTCGCCTGGCCCGTCATCACGCTGCTGTTGCTGCTCGCCATCAACACCGCATTCAACGCGAGCTTCCTGCACCTCGAATGGCGCGACGGCCATCTCTACGGCAGCCTGATCGACATCGTGAACCGCGCGGCGCCGCTGGTGCTGGTCTCGCTGGGCATGACGCTGGTGATCGCCACGCGCGGCATCGACATCTCGGTGGGCGCGGTGGTGGCCATCGCGGCGGCGGTCGCGGCCTGGATGATCGGCGGCTCGGTGTCCAGCGACGTGAGCCGCTTCCCGATGCCGCTCGCGATCCTCGCGGCGCTCGGTGTCGCGCTGCTGTGCGGCCTGTGGAACGGCCTCTTGGTCGCCAAGGTCGGCATGCAGCCGATCATCGCGACGCTGATCCTCATGGTGGCGGGGCGCGGCATCGCGCAGCTGGTCGCGGACGGCCAGATCATCACGATCTACTACAAGCCCTTCTTCTTCCTCGGCAGCGGCTACCTGCTGGGGCTGCCGTTCTCGCTGTTCATCGTGGCGGCGGTGTTCGCGCTGCTGTATCTCGCGATCACGCGCACGGCGCTCGGCCTGTTCATCCAGGCGGTGGGCATCAACCCGACGGCGGCGCGTGTCGCGGGCATCCAGGCGCGGCGTCTCGTCGTCGGCGCGTATGCGTTCTGCGGCGTGTGCGCGGGCGTGGCGGGCCTGTTGATCAGCTCGAACGTGAAGAGCGCGGACGGCAACAACGCCGGCCAGCTGCTGGAGCTCGATGCGATCCTCGCCGTCACGCTCGGCGGCACGGCGCTCACGGGCGGGCGCTTCAGCCTCGTGGGCAGCGTGATCGGCGCGCTCATCATCCAGACGCTCACCTACGCGATCTATTCGCTGGGCGTGCCGCCGGAGATCAACCTCGTGGTGAAGGCGGTGGTGGTGTTCGTGGTGATGCTGATGCAGTCGCCGGAGTTCCGGGCGGAGGTTCGCACACTGGTGCTGCGGCCGGTGCATGACGGGAGCAGGGCATGAGCGCGGTGATCGAGGCCGCACCCTCGGCGCCAACCGCTTCCGCGCGTGGGAGCAAGGCAAGGCTCAATCCGAAATACCTGCCGCTCACCGCGACCATCTCGCTGTTCGTGCTGATGGCCACGCTGGGCTCGGTGTTCTACGACGGCTTCTTCTCGGCGCAGGTGTTCCTCAACCTGCTGATCGACAACGCCTTTCTCATCGTCGTCGCGGTCGGCATGACCTTCGTGATCCTCTCGGGCGGCATCGACCTCTCGGTGGGCTCGGTGATCGCGCTCACGACGATGGTGTCGGCCTCGCTGGTCGAGAAGCACGGGTGGAGCCCGACCATCGTGATCCCGCTGGTGCTGGCGATGGGCACGGCCTTCGGCGCATTCATGGGCCTGCTCATCGAACGCTTCCGGCTGCAGCCCTTCATCGTCACGCTCGCGGGCATGTTCCTCGCGCGCGGGCTGTGCTACCTCATCAGCATCGACTCGATCAGCATCACCAACGATTTCTATTCGGAGGTCTCGCAGATCCGCATTCCGATCTGGGGCGAGGCCTCGGTGTCGGTCAGCGCGGTGATCGCCATCGCCGTGCTGCTGGCCGCGGTGTTCATCGCGCACTGCACGCCGTTCGGCCGCGCGGTGTACGCCATCGGCGGCAGCGAGCATTCGGCGATGCTCATGGGCCTGCCGGTGCGCCGCACGCTGGTGGGCGTGTACACGCTCTCGGGTTTCTGCTCGGCGCTGGCGGGTGTGATCTTCACCTTCTACATGCTCTCGGGCTACGGCCTGCATGCGCTCGGGCTGGAGCTCGACGCCATCGCGGCGGTGGTGATCGGCGGCACGCTGCTCACGGGCGGCGTGGGCTACGTGGCCGGCACGCTCTTCGGCGTGCTGATGCTCGGGATCATCCAGACGCTGATTTCCTTCGACGGCACGCTGAGCTCGTGGTGGACGCGCATCGTGGTCGGCGCGCTGCTCTTCGTGTTCTGCCTGCTCCAACGCTTCTTCACCTCGCGCGCCCCGCGCCGCTGACCACTTCCCCATGACAAAGAAACTGCGCTCGACCGAATGGTTCGGCTCCGCCGACAAGAACGGCTTCATGTACCGCAGCTGGATGAAGAACCAGGGCATCCCCGACCACGAGTTCGACGGCCGCCCCATCGTCGGCATCTGCAACACCTGGTCGGAACTCACGCCCTGCAACGCGCACTTCCGCAAGATCGCCGAGCACGTGAAGCGCGGCATCTCGGAGGCGGGCGGCTTCCCGGTCGAGTTCCCGGTGTTCTCGAACGGCGAATCGAACCTGCGGCCCACCGCGATGCTCACGCGCAACCTCGCGAGCATGGACGTCGAAGAAGCCATTCGCGGCAACCCGGTCGATGCGGTGGTGCTGCTCACGGGCTGCGACAAGACCACGCCCGCGCTGCTGATGGGCGCGGCCAGCTGCGACATCCCGGCCATCGTGGTCACGGGCGGGCCGATGCTCAACGGCAAGCTCGACGGCAAGGACATCGGCTCGGGCACGGCCGTGTGGCAGCTGCACGAATCGCTGAAGGCGGGCGAGATCAACCTGCACCAGTTCCTCTCGGCCGAAGGCGGCATGTCGCGCTCGGCGGGCACCTGCAACACGATGGGCACGGCCTCCACCATGGCCTGCATGGCCGAGGCGCTGGGCACCTCGCTGCCGCACAACGCGGCGATTCCGGCGGTCGATGCGCGGCGCTATGTGCTCGCGCAGATGTCGGGCGCGCGCGCGGTGCAGATGGCCAAGGACGGGCTCACGCTGTCGAAGATCCTCACGCGCGAGGCCTTCGAGAACGCGATCCGCGTGAACGCGGCCATCGGCGGATCGACCAATGCGGTGATCCACCTGAAGGCGATCACGGGGCGCATCGGCGTCGAGCTCGAACTGGAAGACTGGACGCGCATCGGCAGCCACACGCCGACCATCGTCGACCTCATGCCGTCAGGGCGCTTTTTGATGGAAGAGTTCTATTACGCGGGCGGCCTGCCCGCCGTGCTGCGCCGCCTCGGCGAGCACGGGCTGCTGCCGCACCCCGGCGCGCTCACCGTCAACGGCCAGTCGCTCTGGGACAACGTGCGCGAGGCGCCGAGCCTCAACGACGAAGTGATCCGCCCGCTCGACAACCCGCTGATCGCCGACGGCGGCATCCGCATCCTGCGCGGCAACCTGTCGCCGCGTGGCGCGGTGCTCAAGCCCTCGGCCGCCACGCCCGAGCTGCTCAAGCACCGCGGCCGCGCCGTCGTGTTCGAGAACCTGGAGCACTACAAGGCGCGCATCGTCGATGAAGACCTCGACATCGACGCGAGCTGCGTGATGGTGCTGAAGAACTGCGGCCCCAAGGGCTACCCCGGCATGGCCGAGGTCGGCAACATGGGGCTGCCGCCGAAGCTGCTGCGCCAGGGCGTGAAGGACATGGTGCGCATCTCCGACGCGCGCATGAGCGGCACGGCCTACGGCACGGTGGTGCTGCACGTCGCGCCCGAAGCGGCCGACGGCGGGCCGCTCGCGGCGGTGCGCGATGGCGACTGGATCGAGCTCGACTGCGATGCGGGGCGGTTGCACCTGGACATCAGCGACGAGGAGCTGGCGTCGCGGCTCGCCTCGTTGTCCGCATCCGATGCGCAACCCATGAGCACGCGCGGCGGCGGCTACCAGAAGCTCTACGTGAACCACGTGCTGCAGGCCGATGAAGGCTGCGACTTCGATTTCCTCGTCGGTTGCCGCGGCGCCGCCGTTCCCCGCCACTCCCACTGACCCCACACCATGACCCCCCGATACCGCGGCATCTTCCCGGTGGTGCCCACCACCTTCACCGAACAGGGCGCGCTCGACCTGGAAAGCCAGAAGCGCTGCGTCGATTTCATGATCGACGCGGGCTCCGACGGGCTGTGCATCCTCGCGAATTTCTCCGAGCAGTTCGTGCTGTCCGACGAGGAGCGCGAGGTGCTCACGCGCACCATCCTCGAGCACGTGAAGGGCCGCGTGCCGGTGATCGTGACGACCACGCACTACAGCACCCAGGTCTGCGCCGAACGCAGCCGCCGCGCGCAGGACATGGGGGCGGCGATGCTGATGGTGATGCCGCCGTACCACGGCGCGACTTTCCGCGTGCCCGAGCCGCAGATCTACGAGTTCTACGCGCGGCTCTCGGATGCGGTGACGATTCCGATCATGGTCCAGGACGCGCCCGCCAGTGGCACGGTGCTGTCGGCGCCGTTCCTCGCACGCATGGCGAAAGAGATCGAGCAGGTCGCGTACTTCAAGATCGAGACCGCCGGCGCCGCGTCGAAGCTGCGCGAGCTGATCCGTTTGGGCGGCGATGCCATCGAAGGGCCGTGGGACGGCGAAGAAGCGATCACGTTGATGTCCGACCTCGATGCCGGCGCGACCGGTGCGATGACCGGCGGCGGCTACCCCGACGGCATCCGCCCGATCATCGAGGCGCACCGTTCAGGCGATCGCGACCAGGCCTTCGCGCTGTACCAGCGGTGGCTGCCGCTCATCAACTGCGAGAACCGCCAGGCGGGCCTGCTGGCCTGCAAGGCGCTCATGAAGGAAGGCGGCGTGATCGCCTGCGAAGCGCCGCGGCATCCGCTGCCCGCGCTGCATCCCGAGACGCGCGCGGGCCTCATCGAGACCGCGCGGCGGCTCGATCCGTTGGTGTTGCGCTGGGGGAAATGAAAAAAGGCGGGCCCGGGTACGCCAGGTACCGGACCGCCATGGGACGGGCTCAGGAAGCGGCGCTGTTGCCCGCTTCGAGCTCGGTGACTTGCAGCGAGAGATCGAACAGCTTGGACTTGCTGGCGTAGTAGCGGTCCAGGCGCCACTCCTTCAGGATGTCCATCGCAAGCTGGAAGCTCTTGTAGTCGAGGCTGTAGAGCGTGATCAACTCGAAGCTGCGTTCGGCTTCGAGCGCCAGCACGAGTTGGGCAAGGATCTTGGCCGATTCGTTGGCCGGGTCCGTTTCAATGAATCGGCGAGCGACCTTGATGGCATTCATGGGAAAGTGTTCCTCGGTTGGCAGGGACCGGGAACTATAGCTAGCACATGCCTGTATTTTGTGACGATTTGATGACAAACGAGGGCATCGCCCGCGAACGTGTCGTCGGTGTTATCACCGAGGCGCATTCCGGGCGATGCGCACCGGGTCACTGCACCGGCACGGGGCGCGGCATGGGCATGGGCATCGGTTCCGCAGGCATCGGGGCCGGCATCGGGGCGGCCATCGGCGGCGGCAATGTTGCGGCCGGTATGTTCACCACGCGGGTCGAGACCGATTCGCGGATCACGCCGCCGCCCATCACGCTGCCATCGACATTGCTGCGGATGTTGCCCGCGCTGCCCAGCACGCGGGCTTCGCAGTCGGCACGCTCGGCCGGCGGCTGCAGGCCGCAGCGGGCCACGGCGTTGGCGCGGTAGTCGGGCGCGGAGGTGAGGCCGCCGCGCGCCGCGGCCTGGCGCGCGGCGCCGGCTTCGCGGATGCAGGCGGCACGGTCCTGCTGGTTGTGGCCGCAGACCGCAATCTCCTGCTGGTAGGTGCTGCCGCCGCCGTCGCCACGGGCGGCCGTGGCGATGGTGGTGGTGGCCAGCCCGCTGAGTGCGAGCAGGGCAAAGATCATCGAACGCGCATTGTTTGGCATGGTGTGCTCCTTGTCTGGCGTATCGGGGTGAAGGCCGGCCTCGCGCGATCAGCGCGCCGGCTGCACGGGCTGCGGCGGCAGCGGGGTGACGGTTTCGCGGATCACGCCGCCGCCCATCACGCTGCCTTCGGTGGAAGTGCGCGCACCGCCGCGGATGCGCGCTTCGCAATCGGCGCGGTCGGCCACGGGTTGTTCGCGGCAGCGTGCGAGGGCGTTGGCGTCTTCGCGTTCCGCACCGGGGGTGGTCAGGCCGTGGCGACCGGCTTCCTGGCGCGCGGCGCCGGCTTCGCGCAGGCAGGCCGCGCGGTCCTGTTGCACGCCGTCACAGGTGGCGCGTTCCTTTTGCATCCGCGCGTCGCTGCCGGGCGCCTGGGCCGAGGCCAGCGGCGCGCCGGCCATGAAGAAGCCACCGACGGCCACGAGGGCAGCGGTTGAAAGCGTGGAACGGAAGGTGTGGGTCGTCATCGGGGCTCCTGAAGGGGCGCGCCGTGCGAACAGAAAACAGAAAACAAAAGAACGCAGGGCGCGACCGGTGACCCAGTGTGGGCCGGCCGGTGGCGCGGGGCTGTGGGACAAGCCGCACGCCGTGGAGCGGGCCGGACGCGCCCCTGCGTGTGGGACACGTCCGTCAGCGCCAGGAGGGCGGGCCTCCTGCGCTGCGGGGCGGGCGGATCAGCCCTGCGCGATGCGCTGCGCGAGGTGGGCCAGCGCCTCTTCGACCTGGTCGACGAGGATGAGCGACAGGTCGCCCGGCTGCAACCGCGCCAGCGCCGTGTCGATGGCGACGAACTCGCCGCGGATCTCGTCGATCTGGCGCGTGCGCGACGCGCCCTGCAGGCCCTGGCGCAGCAGCGCCATGACTTCGCCGTCGGCCCGGCCGCGCTGCGCCGCGTCCTGGTACAGGATCACGTCGTCGAAGGCCTGGCCGAGGATCGCGGTCTGGTCGCGGATGTCCGAATCGCGCCGGTCGCCCGCACCGCTGATGACCACCGAGCGCTTGTTGGCGGGCATGGTGTCCACGGCCGACACCAGCGCCTTCATGGCGTCGGTGTTGTGGCCGTAGTCGGCGATCACGGTGGCGCCGCGGTAGTCCATGACGTTGAAGCGCCCGGGCACGCCGGCCGCGTCGTTCATGAAGCTCGACAGGCCGCTGCGGATGGTGTCCCAGTCGAGGCCGACGGCCCACGCGGCGGCCACCGAGGCCATCACGTTGTCGACCTGGAAGCCGATGGTGCCGCCGCGCGTGATCGGCACGTCGCGCAGCGCGATGCGTTCGCGCCACGAGCCTTCGGCGGCCACCAGCGTGTCCTGGTCGACGTACACGGTGCGCTTGCCCTGCGCGCGGTGCGTGGCCATCACCGGGTGCATGCGGTCGGCGGTGAAGAAGATCACGTTGCCGGGGCAGCCGGCCGCCATGGCGGCGACGTTCACGTCGGCCGCGTTGAGCACCGCGTAGCCGTCGGGGGCCACGTTGCGCACGATCACGCGCTTGAGCACCGCGAGGTCTTCGACCGTGGTGATGTAGTTCAGGCCCAGGTGGTCGCCGCTGCCGATGTTGGTGACCACGGCCACCTCGCAGCGGTCGAAGCCCAGGCCTTCGCGCAGCACGCCGCCGCGGGCCACTTCGAACACGGCCGCGTCGACGTCGGGGTGCATCAGCACGTTGCGCGCGCTCTTGGGGCCGCTGCAGTCGCCGCTGTCGGTCTGGCGGCCGTTGACGTACACGCCGTCGGTGTTCGTCATGCCGGTGCGCAGGCCGCTGGAGGCAATGATGTGGTTGATCAGGCGCGCGGTGGTGGTCTTGCCGTTGGTGCCGGTGACGGCCACCACGGGAATGCGGCCGTCGTCGCCGGGGGCGAAGAGCGTGTCCATCACCGCTTCGCCGACCGCGCGGCCGCGGCCGAACGAGGGCGAGATGTGCATGCGCAGGCCGGGCGCGGCGTTCACTTCGACCACGCCGCCGTGCTGCTCTTCGAGCGGGCGCAGCACGTTCTCGCAGACCATGTCGACGCCGCAGATGTGCAGGCCGACCATCTGTGCCGCATCGACCGCGCGCGCGGCCACTTCGGGGTGCACGGTGTCGGTGACGTCGGTGGCGGTGCCGCCGGTCGAGAGGTTGGCGTTGTTGCGCAGCACCACGCGCTGGCCCAGCTCGGGCACGCTCTCGGGCGTGAGGCCCTGCGACTCGAGCCGGCCGATGGCGATGTCGTCCAGGCGGATCTTGGTGAGCGAGGTGGCGTGGCCTTCGCCGCGGCGCGGGTCGAGGTTCACGGTGTCGACCAGCTGGCGCACGGTGGAGCTGCCGTCGCCGATGACCTGCGGCGGGTCGCGGCGCGCGGCGGCCACGAGGCGGTCGCCCACCACCAGCAGGCGGAAGTCGAAGCCGGGCAAGAATTTCTCGACCATCACCTCGCCGTACACGGCGGCCGAGTCGTAGGCCGAATTCAGCTGCTCGCGCGTGGTGATGTTCACCGTCACGCCCTTGCCCTGGTTGCCGTCCTGCGGCTTGACCACGACCGGCAGGCCGATTTCTTCGGCGGCGGCCCAGCCGTCGTCGGCGCTGCTCACGGGGCGGCCCAGCGGCACCGGCACGCCGGCGGCGTTGAGCAGCTGCTTGGTGAGTTCCTTGTCCTGCGCGATCGATTCGGCCACGCCGCTGGTGCTGTCGATCTCGGCGGCCTGGATGCGGCGCTGCTTGGAGCCCCAGCCGAACTGCACCAGGCTGCCGCTGGTGAGGCGGCGGTACGGAATGCCGCGCGCCACGGCGGCGTCGACGATGGAGCCGGTGCTCGGGCCCAGGCGCTCCGATTCGTCGAGGTCGCGCAGCTCGGTGATGGCGGCGTCGGCGTCGAAGGCGGTGTCGGCCAGCGCGGCCTGGATCAGCTCTTCGGCCAGCGCGAGGGCGCGGCGGCCCACGTCTTCCTCGGTGTACTGCACGGTGACCTGGTAGACGCCTTCTTCGGTCGTGGGCGCGGTGTTGCCGAAGTTGACGGCGCAGCCGGCCTGGGCCTGCAGCGCCACGGCGGCGTTCTCGAGCACGTGGGCCAGCGCCAGCGGCTGGCCGAGCACCATCGGGTGCAGCTCGCCGATGGTCGGGAAGCGGGCGCGCAGGCGGGCTTCGAACCCGTCGAGCTTGCCGACGGCGTTCTCGTCGCCTTCGCAGGCCACGACGGCCTCGATGGTGGTGTGGCGGCTCCAGAGATTGGGGCCGCGCAGGGCGCGGATGCGGGTGACTTTCATGGGGCTACGGCACGGGGCGCGCGGTTGCGGTGATCTTGCGGTGTGACCAGGGCGCCGGCCCCGCGGGTGGCGGGGCGGCGCATCGTGTCATGCCAGTTGTAGTTGGGGCGAAAGGGGCGAGGCCTGCGACAGCTGCAGCGAGGCCAGGGCCGCCTGCAGGTCGGCTTCGAAGGCTTCGACACCGGCGCCGATCAGGTTGAGCGGAATGCCCATTGCCCAGGCGGCGGCCACGGCGGCCAGCAGGCTTTCGAGGCTCACGCCGACGTGGGTCGCGCGCCAGATGGTCAGGCGGCCCAGGCCGGGCAGGAACGATTCGCTCGTGCCGTTGGCCAGGACCACGCGGTCCTGGCGCACCAGCACGGCCTTGCCGCCTTCGGCCTGGTGCGCGGCGAGCGCGGCGGCCTGCGGGTCGGCCGCATAGAGGATGACGGCGCCATCGCACAGCGGCGCCAGCGCGGCGATGCGCGGCTCGTCGGCGTTGAGCACGGCCGTGCCTTCGCCCAGCACCACGTCGACCTGGGTGCGCAGAACCTTGACCATCTGGTCGCTCTCGGTAATGTCGTAGTCGGCCAGGGCTTCGCAGCCTTCGAGGTCGGTCACGATGCCGACTTCGCAGCGGTCGTAGGCCAGGCCGTCGCGCAGGATGGTCTCCGCGCCGTTCTCGATCACCACGGCCTCGACGGCGCGGTTCACGAGCAGGCGGTGGCCGGCGTCCCAGTTGGCGCTGTCGCGTGCGTCGACGCGGCGGCGTTCCAGGAACAGGCCGTCGCGGCAGGCCAGGCCGGTGTGGCGCCCGCCGAGGTTGATGAGCCATGCCACCAGCCGTGCGAGCACGGCGGTGTCGCGCGAACCGGCCACGCCGACCACGGGGATGCGGCCCGGTGCGTCGTTCGGGAACAGGTGGTCGCAGATGGCGCGGCCCACGGGGCGCGGCGAGCCGATGGCCGGCTTCAGGTGCATCAGCAGGCCGGGGCCGGCGTTCACCTCGACGATCGCGCCGCCCTGCGGGCCCAGCGGCTTGGAAATATCTTGCGCGACCATGTCGATGCCCGCGATGTCCAGGCCGACCACGCGGGCGGCGAGCACGGCGGCGTGCGCCACCTCGGGGTGCACGAGGTCGGTGCAGTCGTAGGCCATGTTGCCGTTGCGCTGGATCGTGACCACGCGCCCGGCGGCGGGCACCGAGTTGCCGTCCAGTTCCTGGCGCTTGAGCTCCAGCTGCAGCTTGGCGTCGGTGGCCAGCACGATCACGTCGAGCGGGAATTCTTCTTCGGCGCCGCGGCGCGGGTCGCTGTTGAGCTGCTTGTCGATCAGCCCGGCCACGGTGTTCGTGCCGTCTCCGGTCACGGTGATGATCTCGCCGCGCGCGGCTGCCACCACCTCGCCGCCTACCACCAGCAGGCGGTGTTCGTGGCCGCGGATGAAGCGCTCGACCATCACGTCGCTGCCTTCGGGCTCGGCGACCGCGAAGGCGGCCATGACTTCCTCGCGCGTGGTCAGCTCGAGCGACACGCCGCGGCCGTGGTTGGCGTCCGACGGCTTCACGACCACGGGCAGGCCGATGTCCTCGGCGGCTTCCCAGGCTTCTTCGGGCGACTCGACCACCTGGCCGTGCGGCACGGGCACGCCGCAGCTGGCGAGCAGCGACTTGGTGAGTTCCTTGTCGCTGGCGATCGATTCGCCGATGGCGCTGGTGTAGTCGGTCTCGGCGGTCCAGATGCGCTGCTGGTTGGCGCCGTAGCCCAGCTGCACCAGGTTGCCGCTGTTCAGGCGCATGTGCGGAATGCCGCGGTCGGTGGCGGCGGACACGATGGCCGCGGTGCTCGGGCCGAGGTAGCAGTCTTCGACCTTGGCCTTGACGGCCTCGACGGCGGTCTGCACGTCGGCCGCGGTGAACGGGTCGTTGTTGATGGCCGCCATCAGCAGGCGGTGGCCTTCGGTGAGCGCCACGCGGGCGACCTGCTCGTCACGCGCGCGGAACACCATGCGGTACACGCCGTGCTCCGAGGTGCTGCGGGTCTGGCCGAAGCCGGTCGGCATGCCGGCCAGGTTCAGCAGTTCGATCACGACGTGCTCCAGCACGTGGCCCGACCAGGTGCCTTCGGTGAGCCGCTGGATGAACCCGCCACGCTCGCCCACGCCGCAGTGGTGCTCGATGAGCGCCGGCAGCAGGGTGGTCAGCCGGTCGGTGAAACCGTCGATCTTGTTGGAGGGGAAGTCTTCCAGTTGGCCCAGGTCGAGCCAGACTTCGAGCACCGGACGGTAGGTCCAGAGGTTGGGACCGCGCAAATAGTTGATGCGCAGCAATTGGATGTCGTCGAAACGGGTCATGCAAACGTTCGATGTGCTTTGGCCGAGCACCACGGCGCCTTCAAGCGCACCCATGGCGATCGGTCAGAATCGGCGCCCGACCAAGGACGCCATGACGCGGTCCCAGCGGCCCGCGACGGGCAAGAGTCAAATAAACACAATGCAACATCACGATCCAGTCGGCGCCCAGGCGGGCGAAACGGAGGCGGTCTCAGGCGTGCTGAAAAGCCGACTCGCAGGCGCTGAAAACGTTTCGGTAACACTTGCGGTTGACCTCGACGACCAACTTCGCTTCGCCACGGGCCTCGTCGCCCTGACCGATCAGCGGCTCATCGCCCTGGAACCCGGCGGCGAGTGGCGTGAGTGGCCACTCACCGATCAGGCCTTGGAAATGCGTCTTTCCGACCATGCAGGCGTCGGAACCCTCGACCTCATCGGCCCCGCCGGACAGCTCGCCCGCTGGCGCTACACCCTGGCCGGCCAGCCGGCGGCGCTCAAGCTGCTCAAGCTGTTCGGCCAGCGCGCCGCGCCCGCTGTCGCGAAGGCGACAGAAGAGGTGCCCGAACTTCTCGACGTGGACGGCACCGACACCGAGCTGCAGACCCCGCCCTCGACCTGGGTGCTGCTGCGCCTGGGCCGCTTTGCCGGGCCGTACCGCAAGCAGCTGATCCTCGGGTTTGTCCTGACCCTGATCTCCACCGCCGCCACGCTGGTGCCGCCGTACCTGACCATCCCGCTGATGGACGACATCTTGATCCCGTTCCAGAACGGGCAGAAGATCGATTCCGGCCGGGTCGGCCTCTACCTGGGCGGGCTGCTGATCGCGGCGCTGGTCGGCTGGGGGCTGGGCTGGGCGCGCACCTACCTGCTGGCGCTGGTCTCGGAACGCATCGGCGCCGACCTGCGCACCACCACCTACGAACACCTGCTGACCCTGCCGCTGGACTACTTCGGCGGCAAGCGCACCGGCGACCTCATGGCGCGCATCGGCTCCGAAACCGACCGCATCAACGTCTTCCTGTCGCTGCACGCGCTCGATTTCGCCAATGACGTGCTGATGATCGTCATGACGGCGGCCATCCTCATTTCGATCAACCCGCTGCTGGCCGTGGTCACGCTGGTGCCGCTGCCCTTCATCGCCTGGATGATCCACGTCGTGCGCGACCGCCTGCGCACCGGCTTCGAGAAGATCGACCGCGTCTGGTCCGAAGTGACCAACGTGCTGGCCGACACCATCCCCGGCATCCGCGTGGTGAAGGCCTTTGCGCAGGAGCGCCGCGAAGCCGAGCGCTTCCGCGTCGCCAACGCCTACAACCTGCAGGTCAACGACAAGCTCAACCGCACCTGGTCGCTGTTCACGCCGACCGTGTCGCTGCTGACCGAAATCGGCCTGCTCGTGGTCTGGGCCTTCGGCATCTGGCAGGTGGCGCGCGGCAGCATCACGGTGGGTGTGCTCACCGCCTTCATCGCCTACATCGGCCGCTTCTACACGCGGCTCGATTCGATGAGCCGCATCGTCTCGGTCACGCAGAAGGCCGCCGCCGGCGCCAAGCGCATCTTCGACATCCTCGACCACGTGAGCAACGTGCCCGAGCCCGCCAACCCGGTGAAGGTGGAGCGCGTGCAGGGCCGCATCGAGATGAGCGGCCTCGGTTTCCGCTACGGCTCGCGCGCCGTGATCCACGACCTCGACCTGACCATCGAGCCCGGCGAAATGATCGGCCTCGTGGGCCACAGCGGCTCGGGCAAGAGCACGCTGGTCAACCTGATCTGCCGCTTCTACGACGTGACCGACGGCGCCATCAAGGTCGACGGCACCGACATCCGCCGCTTCGCCGTGGCCGACTACCGGCGCCACGTCGGCCTGGTGCTGCAGGAGCCGTTCCTGTTCTTCGGCACCATCGCGCAGAACATCGCCTACGGCAAGCCCGACGCCACGCGCGAAGAAGTCGTCGCGGCGGCCCGCGCGGCCCACGCGCACGACTTCATCCTGCGCCTGCCGCACGGCTACGACTCGCTGGTGGGCGAGCGCGGCCAGGGCCTGTCGGGCGGCGAGCGCCAGCGCATCAGCATCGCGCGCGCACTGCTCATCGACCCGCGCATCCTGATCCTCGACGAGGCCACTTCGGCGGTGGATACCGAGACCGAAAAGGAAATCCAGAAGGCGCTCGACAACCTCGTGCAGGGCCGCACCACCATCGCCATCGCCCACCGTTTGTCCACGCTGCGCAAGGCCGACCGCCTCGTGGTCATGGACCGCGGCGAGGTGGTCGAGGTCGGGCCGCACGACGCGCTCATGGCCAAGCAGGGCGCCTACTGGCGCCTCTACCAGGCGCAGCTGCGCCAGGGCGATGAAGACGACGTGAGCGAAGGCGCCGCCGATGAGCGCGCCAACGCCCAGGCGCCGCTGGCCGTGAGCCACGCCGCCCATCCGGCAGGGGACGTGTGATGAGCAGCACCAATACCAACAACATCAGCTTCGAACTCGCACGCGACACCTTCGGCCGCCTCGTGCTGACCGACGCGCAGGGCGAGCACCACGTGGGCGTGACGCCCGTGCGCGCCTTTCCGCTGAGCGCGCCCAACGAGGGCGTGTCGCTCGTCGGCAGCGAAGGCCGCGAACTCGTGTGGGTCGACCGCGTCGACCAGCTGCCCGCGCCCACCCAGGCGTTGCTCACCGAAGAACTCGCCGTGCGCGACTTCGCGCCCACCTTGCTGAAGCTGCACGGCGTGTCCAGCTTCGGCGTGCCCAGCACCTGGACCGTGAGCACCGACCGCGGCGACACCAGCTTCGTGCTCAAGGCCGAGGAAGACATCCGCCGGCTCGAAGGCGGCGCGCTGCTGATCGCGAGCGCGCATGGCGTGCAGTTCCGCATCCCCGACGCGAAGGCGCTGGACCGCGCATCGCGCAAGCTGCTGGAGCGCTTTCTCTAGAAGCAGCGCAGAACAGGGCGGCCCGCAGCATCGATCGGCTGCGAAAATCGCGCATTTGCACTACAACGGCCCCGCCGTTGACGGACATGCCCCTGCACACCACCGCCCTCGTTCTCTTCTCCGGCGGCCAGGACTCGGCCACCTGCCTGGCCGAGGCCCTGTCCAAGTACCAGCGGGTCGAAACCCTGGGCTTCGACTACGGCCAGCGCCACCGCGTCGAACTCGACGTGCGCGGCACCGTGCTCGCCAAGATCCGCGAGCGCTTTCCCGAATGGGCGCCGCGCCTGGGCGAAGACCACGTGCTCACGCTGGCCGCGCTGGCGCAGCTCGGCGGCTCGTCGCTCACCGAGGAAGTCGCCTTCGCCATGCAGGCCGACGGCCTGCCCAACACCTTCGTGCCGGGGCGCAACCTGCTGTTCCTCACGCTCGCGGGCGCGCTGGCCTACCGGCGCGGGCTGCAGGTGATCGTGACCGGTGTCTGCGAAACCGACTTCTCGGGCTACCCCGACTGCCGCGACGACACCATGAAGGCCATGCAGCTGGCGCTGTCGCTCGGGCTGGAGCGCCGCCTCGTGATCGAGACGCCGCTCATGTGGATCGACAAGGCCGAGACCTGGGCGCTGGCCCACCGGCTGGGCGGCCAGCCGCTGGTCGACCTGATCGTGGAAGAAACCCACACCTGCTACCTCGGCGACCGCGAACACCGCCAGGCCTGGGGCTACGGCTGCGGCGAATGCCCGGCCTGCGATCTGCGCAAGAAGGGCTGGGAGCGCTACGCCGCCGCCGCTGCGGGCTGAGCAGCCGCAGAGGTATCGAGCCGGTAGCGCGCGCCGCCGGCTGCACTTTCGTCCTGCGGCACCAGCGTCCACCGCTGGCCGTGGAAATCGCCCACCGCCGGGCGGTGCGCGATCGACACCATCGCGCCGCCGCCCGCGCGCACCGTGTCGGCCAGCCGCTGGTAGAGCACGGCTTCGGCCGGTGCATCGAGCGCGCTGGTCACTTCGTCGGCGAAGAGCCACGCCGGTTTCTTCAGCAGCACCCGCGCGATGGCCAGCCGCTGCTGCTCGCCGCCCGAGAGCTTCTGGCTCCAGGCGTCGCTGTCGTCGAGCCGGTTCACCAGGTCGGGCAACAGCGCATCGGCCAGGGCCTGGCGCAGCTGGTCGTCGCTGAAGCCGGCGGCCGGGTGCGGGTAGGTCAGCGCCTCGCGCAGCTTGCCGTCGGGCAGGTAGGGGCGCTGCGGCATGAAGACCGCGTCGGCCGGGGCCTGCACCTTGCCGCTCGCGAACGGCCAGATGCCCGCGAAGGTGCGGAACAGCGTCGACTTGCCACTGCCCGACGGGCCTTGCAGCAGCACGCTGTCGCCGGGGCGCACCGCCAGCGCGGCGCCGGCCAGCAGCTGCGTGCCGTTGGGCAGCGCGAGCGTGAGGTCGCTGGTGCCCAGCGCGGCGGCGCCTTCTTCGCGTTGCAGGCCGTCTTCGCGCGCGGCGTGGGCGCGCATCGCGTCGTCGAAGCTGATCAGGCGGTCGGTGGTGGCGCGCCAGACGGCCACCTTGTCGTAGTTTTCGACGAACCAGCTCAGCGATTCCTGCACCTTGTCGAAGGCCGAGGAAATCTGCATGAGGGCACCCAGCTGGATGGCGCCGCTGAAGAAGCGCGGCGCTGACACGAGGAACGGGAAGATCAGCGAGGCCTGACCGAACATCGCGGTGAAGGTGACCAGGTTCTTCCGCTTCTTGATCAGCTGCAGGTAGTTGCGCAGCACCGCGCCGAAGCGCGTGTCGAGCTGGCCACGCTCCACTGTTTCGCCGTGGTCGAGTGCGATCGCTTCGCTGTACTCGCGCACGCGCACCAGGTGGTGGCGGAAGTCGGCCTCGAAGCGCTGCTGGCGGAAGTTCAGGCCGATCAGCGGCCGGCCGATGAAATGCGTGATGACCGTGCCGACCACGCAGTAGACCAGCGCCAGCCACACCATCGAGCCGGCGACCTGGTAGGTGCTGCCGCCCAGCGACAGGTCGAAGGTGCCCGACAGGCCCCACAGGATGCCGATGAAGCTCAGCAGCGTGACCACCGCGTTCAGCAAATCCATCGACAGCACCATCGTGGCATTGGTGAACATCTGCATGTCCTCCTGGATGCGCTGGTCGGGGTTGTCGGGCGTGACGCCGTCGGCCTGCGCGTAGCGCGCCAGCTCCAGGTGATAGAAGGTCCGGTCGGCCATCCAGCGGTCGAGGTAGTTCCGGGTCATCCAGGCGCGCCAGCGCAACTGGAGCATCTGCGTCACGTAGAACTTCGCCACCTGGATCGCGATGTTGAAGAAGGCCAGCACGGCGAACACGCGGATTTCGCGCCAGAAGACCACCGCGTCCTTGTTCTGCAGCGCATCGTAGAAACGGCCGTACCACTGATTGAAGAGCACCAGCGCGTACACGTACGCCAGGTTCAGCGCCACGATGCCAGCGAACATCAGGCGCGCCCGCCATTTCTCCTCGTCCGAGTTGAAGTAGGGCGCCGCGAGCCGCAGCACGCGGCGCACGACCTGGACGAACGTGCTGACACGCGCCGCGACAGTGGGGGATGGAGCAGATGACATGCGGATTTCCTCGCAGGCGCCGATGCGCCGGACCTCGTGAGGCGCCCATCGTAGACAAGTGCGTCTTAAGCGGGGCTGAAGGCGGCTCCCGCCGCCCCGCCAGCCCTCAGCGCAGCATCACGCGCGCCGCCGTCGCCAGGAAATGCGCCAGCGGCGGCGTTCGCAGCCCCTCGGCCTTGGCGGCCTCGTCCCACAGCCGCAGCCGCACCGCGTCGCCCGACCACGGCAGGCCCGCAAAGCGCTGCGCCGCCTCGTCGTCCATCACGCCGCCCTGCAGCGCCAGGCTGCGCACCGAATCGGGCGAGAGCATCGACACGTAGCCCGGGCGCGTCGCGCACAGGTAGCGCTTGGCGTCCACATGCAGGCGGATCGGTTCGCGCACCGCCACGTCGAAGGCGCCGCGCAGCAGCGGCAGCGCGATGTACTGGAGGCGGTCGTCAATGCCCAGTTCGGTGGGCGAGAGCGACAGCGTCTGGTGCTCGGCGATCAGCAGGTGCCCCAGGTCGTGCAGCAATGCAGCCGTCACGAGCGTGTCGCCGGCGCCGGCCTGTTCGGCCAGCCAGGCGCATTGCAACGCGTGTTCGAGCTGCGACACCGGCTCGCCCGCGTACGCCAGCGCGCCGCGTTCGGCGAACAGGCGAGCGATCTCGGCGAGGTCGAGTGTCATGAGATTGCAAAAGAACGGGTGCGACAGCCTGTACAGGCTCGCGCCGCTCGATGACAGCCGTGTGACGAAAGTGCAAACGCCGCAGCGCGGGTACGGCCGTGTGACAAACCTTTGTCACATAGCGCTGCGAGCATCGCTGCGTTCACGGCCCCGGCCGTGTTTTCTTTTTGCGTACACCGCCTGTTCTTACCTCGAGGGAATCTCCCATGCTGCATCGTCGTCTGATGTGGGCCGCCGTGCCCGCCGCCTTGTTCTCGCTGGCTTTCGCCGCCTCGGCCCAAGGCCGCACCGAGCTGCTGGTCTACACCGCGCTCGAAGCCGACCAGGTGCAGGCCTACAAGGCCGCCTTCGAAAAGGAGAACCCGGCCATCGAACTGAAGTTCGTGCGCGACTCCACCGGCATCGTGACCGCCAAGCTGCTGGCCGAAAAGGCCAACCCGCAGGCCGACGTGGTGTGGGGCCTGGCCGCCACCTCGCTGATGCTGCTGGACAAGGAAGGCATGCTCCAGCCCTACGCCCCCAAGGGCCTGGACGCCATCAAGCCCACCATGCGCGACACCGCCAACCCGCCCAAGTGGGTCGGCATGGACGTGTGGTCGTCGGCCATCTGCTTCAACACCGCCGAAGCCACGAAGAAGAACCTGCCCAAGCCCACGAGCTGGGCCGACCTGACCAACCCGGTCTACAAGGGCCAGATCACCATGCCCAACCCCGCGGCATCGGGCACCGGCTACCTCATGGTGTCGGGCTGGATCCAGATGATGGGCGAGGACAAGGCCTGGAAGTACATGGACGCGCTGCACCAGAACATCGGCGTGTACAGCCTGTCGGGCAGCAAGCCCTGCCGCCAGGCCGGCGCCGGCGAGTTCGCGCTCGGCATGTCGTTCGAATACCGCGCCAACAAGACCAAGCGCGACGGCGCGCCCATCGACATCGTGCTGCCCAAGGAAGGCCTGGGCTGGGACATGGAAGCCACCGGCATCATGAAGACCAGCAAGAAGCAGGACGCCGCCAAGGCGCTGGCCGACTGGGCCGTGACGAAGCAGGCCAACGAGCTGTACGCGAAGAACTTCGCCGTGCTCGCACTGCCGGGCATCCAGGAAAAGCTGGAGTTCGTGCCGGGCGACGTCGAGAAGCTGCTGGCCAAGAACGACTTCAACTGGGCTGCCGCGAACCGCGACCGCATCCTGACGGAATGGTCGAAGCGCTACGACGCCAAGGCCGAGAAAAAGCCGATGTGATCCGGGTTCCGGGCAGCCGCACATGACCAGCTTTCTTTCCCTTCGCGGCATCGGCAAGTCCTTTGGCGCCACGCGCGTGCTCGACGGCATCGACCTGGACATCGAGCCCGGCGAGTTCGTCTGCCTGCTCGGTCCTTCGGGCTGCGGCAAGACCACGCTGCTGCGCATCGTGTGCGGCATCGAGCGCGCCGACAGCGGGCAAATTTTGCTCGGCGGCCAGGACATCGCGGGCCTGCCGCCCGCGGCGCGCGGCTTCGGCGTGGTGTTCCAGTCGTACGCGCTGTTCCCCAACCTCACGGCGGCGCAGAACATCGCCTACGGCCTGCACCCCACGGGCGCCTTGGCGCGCGAGATGGCCAAGCGCTCGCGCGAGATGCTCGATCTTGTCGGCCTCACCGCGCATGCCGACAAGTACCCCGTGCAACTCTCGGGCGGCCAGCAGCAGCGCATCGCGCTGGCGCGCGCCCTGGCGCCCAACCCGCGCCTGCTGCTGCTCGACGAGCCGCTCTCCGCGCTCGACGCGCAGGTGCGCGCCACGCTGCGCAGCGAAATCCGCGCGCTGCAAAAGCGCCTGGGCATCGTCACCATCATGGTCACGCACGACCAGGAAGAAGCCCTCTCGATGGCCGACCGCGTGGTGCTGATGCACAACGGCCGCATCGAGCAGGCCGGCACGCCCGACGAGCTGTACCGCAAGCCACGCACCCGCTTCGTGGCGGGTTTCGTGGGCCGCATGAACATGCTGCCCGCCACCGTGCTGGCCGACGGCAAGGTGCGCGTGCGCGACAGCGAACTGTTCTGCGCGCCCGGCAGCCTCAGCGTGGGTTCGCAGGCCACCGTGGGCATCCGCCCCGAGCATGTGGTGGTGAAGCGCTTCGGTTCCGAACTCGGCACCAACAGCTTCGCCGCGCGCCTGCTCGACACCGAGTTCTTCGGCAACCGCACCTCGGCCCGCCTGGCCTGCGAGCCGCTGGGCATCGAGATCGAGGCCGAACTGCCCGCCGATGCACGCAGCGGCGGCGAAGAGCCGCTGGTGCCCAGCAGCATGGTGCACATCCAGCTTCCCTTGAACGCGCTGTCGGTCCTGGCGCAATGAAATGACATCGGGCTTGTCGGTGCCTTGTCGTTGGGAGCGCAGTCCTTCAGGGCGCGCTCCCGCCGACGGGGTACCTTGCTCCGCGAATGTCCCCCGCCCTTCGGGCTCCTCCTTGATTTCGCTGGGCAAGGCACCCCATCGACGTGAGCGTTGTCAGCAGCGGTCGTTGATCGGCTGCGAATGCAGAGCGTGCCCTGGTGCGCAGGGCACTGGGTGCTCCCCGCAGCGAAATCAAGGAGGAGGGCGAAGCCCGGGGGACATTCGCGGAGGGGAGTACCCGGTGTCCTGTGCACGCGCCCCGAACAACGAAACAAGAAGAACAACATGAGCACTCCCTCCGAAGCCCTCGCCCCGATCGCAATACCGCGCACGATGCACTTCGACCGCGAACGCTGGCTCACCGGCGCCGCCGTGCTGCTCGTCGTGCTGCTGCTCGTCGTGATCGTCGCGCTCCCCGTAGGCGCGCTCGTCGGCCAGAGCTTCTACGACCGCGCAGGCAACTTCGTCGGCCTGACCAACTTCGCGCGCTACCTCGAGAGCCCCGCGCTCGTGCAGTCGGCCTTCAACAGCGTGCTGCTCGCGGTGATCAGCGCCGTGCTGTGCACCGCCATCGCCTATGTGTACGCCTACGGCCTCACGCTCTCGTGCATGCCCGCCAAGGGCCTGCTGCGTGCCGTGGCGCTCATGCCGCTGCTCGCGCCCTCGCTGCTGCCGGCCATCAGCCTGATCTACCTGTTCGGCAACCAGGGCCTGTTCAAGGGGCTGCTGGGCGACCTGTCGATCTACGGCCCGCTGGGCATCGTGCTCGGCTCGGTGTTCTGGACGCTGCCGCATGCGTTGCTGATCCTCACCACCGCCATGGCCACGTCCGACGGGCGTTTGTACGAAGCCGCGCAGACGCTGGGCGCTTCGCGCTGGCGCATCTTCCGCACCGTCACGCTGCCCTCGTCGCGCTACGGCCTCATCGTGGCTGCGATGGTCGTGTTCGTGCTCGTCATCACCGACTTCGGCGTGCCCAAGGTCGTGGGCGGCCAGACCGGCGTGCTCGCGACCGACATCTACAAGCAGGTGGTCGGCCAGCAGAACTTCCAGATGGGCGCGGTGGTCGGCCTCGTGCTGCTGATTCCGGCCGTGCTGTCGTTCCTCGTCGAGCGGCGCGTGCGCCGCAAGCAGGCCGCGGCGCTGTCGGCGCGCGCCACGCCCTACCAGCCCGAGCCGGTGAAATCGCGCGACCGCGCACTGCTCGTGTTCTGCACGCTCACCGCCATCGCCATCGTCGTGATGATCGGCATGGCCGTGTTCGCCTCGCTCGCCAGCTACTGGCCCTACAAGCTCACGCCCTCGCTGAAGAACTACGACTTCAGCAACATGGACGGCGGCGGCTGGGGCAGCTACGGCAACTCGCTGCGCCTGGCGCTGTGTGCGGCCGTGGCGGGCGCGCTCGCCACCTTCGTGTCGGCCTACTTCGTGGAGAAGCCGCGCCACTTCGGCCTGATGCGCGAGCTGCTGAACCTGCTGGCCAACCTGCCGCTCGCGGTGCCGGGGCTCGTGCTCGGCGTGGGCTACATCTTCTTCTTCAACTCGGCGGCGAACCCGCTGCACGGGCTGTACGGCGGCATGGCGATCCTCGTGATCTGCACCGTGGCGCACTTCTTCTCGGTGGCGCACCTCACCTCGCTCACCGCGCTGCGCCAGCTCGACCGCGAGTACGAGCTGGTGTCCGAGTCGATGGGCGTGCCGTTCTGGCGCACGCTGTGGCGCGTGCACCTGCCGGTGGCGCTGCCCACCGTGCTCAACGTGGCCGGCTACTTCTTCGTCAACGCGATGACCACCGTGTCGGCCGTCGTGTTCCTCTATTCGCCGCAGACCACGCTGGCCGCCATCGCCGTGCTCAACATGGACGACGCCGGCGACGTGGCACCCGCCGCCGCCATGGCCTCGCTCATCATGCTCACGGCCGCCGTCGGCCGCGGCCTGTTCGCGCTGGCCGGGCACTGGGCGCTGAAGCGCACGCAAGCCTGGAGACAACGTTGATGAACCCCAGCATGTCCGTCGACAGCTTCGACGTGATCGTGGTCGGCGCCGGCATCGTCGGCCTGGCCCATGCCTACACCGCCGCGCAGCGCGGCCTGCGCGTGTGCGTGGTCGAGCGCGATGCCGCGTGCCTGGGCGCATCGATCCGCAACTTCGGCTTCATCACCGTCACCGGCCAGGCGCCGGGCGACATGTGGCGCCGCGCCATGCATTCACGCGACGTGTGGCAAGCCATCGCGCCGCAGGCCTGCATCGACATCGTGCACCGCCACCTCTGGCTCGCGGCCTACCGCCCCGAGGCGCATGCCGTGCTCGAAGCCTTCCTGCGCACGCCGATGGCCGAGGCTTGCGCACTCATCGACGCCACCGATGCCCAGGCGAGGGCGCCGGGCCTCAACCTCGCGCAGGCGCGCTCGGTGCTGTTCAGCCCGCACGAGTTGCGCGTCGAATCGCGCACCGCCGTCGGCCTGCTCGCGCGCTGGCTGGCCGAGGCGCACGGCGTCGTGTTCCGCTTCGGCGAGACCGTGCACGAGGTCGAAACCCCGCGCGTGCGCACCTCGCGCGGCACCCTGCGCGGCGAGCGCGTGGTGGTCTGCACCAACACCGAGCTGCACGGCCTGTTCGCCGGCCGCATCGCCGCGCACGACCTCACGCTGTGCCGCCTGCAGATGCTGCGCGTGCAGCCCGAAGCGGGCTTTCGGCTGCCGGGCGCGGTCATGACCGACCTGAGCCTCGTGCGCTACGAGGGCTACAGCCGCTTGCCCGAAGCGGCGGCGCTGCGCGCGCGGCTGATGCAGGAAGAAAGCGCATCGCTCGACCACGGCATCCACCTCATCGTCGTGCAGAGCGCCGACGGCTCGCTCGTGGTCGGCGACTCGCACCACTACGGCGACGCGCCCGAGCCCTTCGCCATCGAGGCGGTCGACCAGCTCATCCTGCGCCACCTGCGCAGCACGCTCGACCTCGAGACCGCGCAGGTCACCGAACGCTGGACCGGCGTGTACCCGTCGTCGAAGACCACACCTTGCGTGATCGACGCGCCCGACGACGCCACGCGCGTGGTGCTGGTCACCAGCGGCAGCGGCGCGAGCACCGGCTTCGGCATTGCCGCCGACGTGTTCGACGCGTGGTGAGAACGACCGCCCCTTTCTTCATTCTTCTTCTTCTTTCCTCGCCATGAACGCCCACCCTCATGCCAGGCTGCAGGCCGTCGTCTTCGACTGGGCCGGCACCATCCTCGACTTCGGTTCCTGCGCGCCCATGGGCGCCTTCGTGAAGCTGTTCGCACAGTTCGGCATCGACATCACCATCGACGAGGCGCGCGCCCCGATGGGCATGGCCAAGTGGGACCACATCAAGGCCCTGGGCACGCAGCCGCGTATCGCCGCGCAGTGGGAAGCCAGGCACGGCCATGCCTTCAGCGACGCCGACGTCGACCGCCTGTACGAGGTGTTCACGCCGATGAACGCGGCCAGCGTGCGTGACCACACCGACTTCATTCCGGGCGCGATCGAGGCCGTCCACGCGGCGCGCGAGCGCGGCCTGAAGATCGGTTCGACCACCGGCTACAACCGCCCGATCATGGACGTCGTCACGCCGCTCGCCGCAGCCGGCGGCTACGAGCCCGACAACCTCGTGTGCGCGGGCGACCTCGCGGCGGGGCGCCCGTCGCCGCTCATGATGTACCGCTGCTTCGCGGACCTCGGCGTGTGGCCGCCGCACACCGTCGTCAAGGTCGACGACACCGGCGTGGGCCTGCAGGAAGGCCTCAACGCCGGCACCTGGGCCGTCGGCGTGTCGGTCAGCGGCAACGTCAACGGCCTGACGCTGGCCGAGTGGCAGGCGCTCGACGCCGACAGCCAGCAGGCCCGCCGCGCCCGCGCCACCGCCGAGCTGCAGGCCGCCGGCGCGCACTATGTGATCGACAGCGTGGCCGACCTGCCGAACGTGCTCGAAGACATCGAGCGCCGCCTGCAGGCCGGCGAGCGGCCGGAAGTCCTTTTGCGCTGAAGCAGAAAGCTCGCTTTACCGACGGTGGCTGGCGCTGCCGTCCGACTTGACGCGCCACTTCGCGGGCTTAGCATGCGCCGCATGCGAAGCACAGCCTTTGTTCTTCTGCTCTGTCTCGGCCTGCTGACCGCGGCCTGCGACGGCAAGCGCAAGCCCGGCATTCCGATGCCGAAGGCCTTCTTGTCGTCGAGCGTCGTGGTGGTGATGGCACCTGCGCCGTTCGTGGGTTGAGGCTGCCGGAGCGTTCAGCGCACCGGCCGCGGCGAACGTCTCAGGACGGGACGTACGCCAGCACTTCATCGCCCGCCGCATCGAAGGCCCCCGTGGGCTTCCAGCCCAGGTGCCGGTAGAAGCCATGCGAGCGCACCCGCGGATCGGGCGAGCAGCCCAGGAAGAGCCGCTGGAAGCCCAGCCCCTTGAACTCTTCGACCATCAGCGCGAGCAGCGCCTTGCCGATGCCTTGGCCTTCGTACGCAGGCAGCAGCGCCAGCACGCCGATCTCGCCGGTGTCCCGCTCGCCGAAGCAGTAGCCGGCCAACGTGCCATCGACGAGCGCAACGTAGCCGGGCAGGGAGCCGTCGGCGATGCCGGCTTGCCAGCTCTCCAGAGTGATGCCGAGCGCCTCGAGCTCGGCGACGGAGAAGGCGTTCTCTCGCGTGCGGCCGCGCAGGTCGAGGCACGCGGGAGTGTCTTCGGGAATGGCTTGTCTGTAGGTGATGGGCATGCGTCGGGTGCTCGAGGGCACGCGCAGCAGGCGGCGCGGCCTTCCGCGAGAATGCCACACGACGTGCGCCACCCGATGCACGCGTGGAGACAAGAAGAATGAAGACGACCCCAGAGACAACCATCGTCCACCAGCCCGACTCGCGCTACGCCATGGTGCGCCTGGCGCTCACGCTGCTGGTCATGACGGTCGGCAGCAGCGGCATGTACGTGGTGTCGGTCATGCTGCCCGCGGTGCAGGCCGAGTTCGGCGTGGCGCGCGCCGATGCCTCCATGCCCTACACGCTGCTGATGCTGGGCTTCGGTTTCGGCGGCGTGCTCATGGGCAAGCTGGCCGACCGCATCGGCGTGATGAAGCCGCTGCTGATGGGCTCGGTCTTCCTGGCCGCCGGCTACATCGCCACGGGCCTGTCGGAAGGCATCGTGTCCTTCACCGTCGCGCAGGCGCTGCTGGTCGGCCTGCTCGGCAGCTCGGTGGCCTTTGCGCCGCTGGTGGCCGACACCTCGCTGTGGTTCGTCAAGCGGCGCGGCATCGCGGTGGCGGTGTGCGCCAGCGGCAACTACCTCGCGGGCGCCGTGTGGCCGCCCATCGCGCAGCACTTCGTCGAGCAGGTGGGCTGGCGCCAGACCTACATCGGCATGGGCATCTTCTGCGGCGTGACGATGGCGCTGCTGGCGCTGTTCTTCCGCGCACGGCCGCCCGCACTGGCCGAGGTGGCGCCGGTGTCGCAGGTGGCGGGCAGCACCCTGGTGCGCGACATGACACGGCCCTTCGGCCTGAGCATGGGCACGGCGCAGGGTCTGCTGTGCGTGGCGGGCGTGGCCTGCTGCGTGGCGATGGCGATGCCGCAGGTGCACATCGTGGCCTACTGCGGCGACCTGGGCTACGGCCCGGCGCAGGGCGCGATGATGCTGTCGCTGATGCTGGGCTTCGGCATCGTGAGCCGGCTGGTGTCGGGCGCCATCTGCGACCGCATCGGCGGGCTGCGCACGCTGATGCTGGGCGGCGTGCTGCAGTGCGTGGCGCTGCTGCTGTTCCTGCCCTTCGACGGGCTGGTGCCGCTGTACGTGATCTCGGCGCTGTTCGGCCTGTTCCAGGGCGGCATCGTGCCCTCGTACGCGATCATCGTGCGCGAGCACTTCCCGCCCAAGGAAGCCGGCGCGCGCGTGGGCACGGTGCTGATGTTCACGCTGTTCGGCATGGCGCTGGGCGGCTGGATGTCGGGCAAGGTGTTCGACCTGACGGGCAGCTACCACGCGGCCTTTTTGAACGGCATCGGATGGAACCTGGTGAACGTGAGCATCGCGGCGTTCCTGCTGTTCAGGGTGAGCCGGATGCGGCGGGGTGGGGTGGCGGTGGCGGCTTGAGGCCGAGAAAGATCGCGCCGCCTAGCTCTCGCACCACGTGATCGATTCGGGCCGCGCGCCGTCGCGGTCGCGGAAATCGACGAGGGCCTGAAGGCACTGTGCAAGATCGATGCACCACGCGCGCGGGTACTCGTCGACCTGTCCGTTGCCCAGCGTGAAGACTTCCACGCCCGGCCGGTGCGTGTCGCCCACCGACCTGAAGCCGCTGTCGCCCGGCTCCCACAGGTACATGAGCCAGGCGCTCTCGCCGTTGCGCAGCATGCACATCGAAGGGCCGTCCGGCACGCTGACCCACAACTCGAACCGGGAGGTCGACTGGATCAGATCGAGCGCACGGGCCCATGGGCCCGGCGCCGAAATGTCCAGCGAGCGATCGTCGAGCGTCATCTGAATCACGTGCGGCATCTCGTGTCTTGCGTCCGGACGGGCGTTCCTAATTCATCGTCGGCTGCTGCGGCGGCGACGTGATGAAGAACCGGATCGGCACCTCCCGCCACACCACCGTCCCATCGTCCGGCGTCGGCTTGAATCGCCATTTGCGGACGGTCTCGACGGCCGAGCGGTCCAGCCGTGCATGGCCGCTCGATTCCTTCACCTCGACGCTCGCGGGCAGGCCGTCCGGCGTGGTGCGCACGCGCAGCAGCACCATGCCTTGCTCCCCGTTCATCCGCGATTCGGCCGGGTAGGGCGCGTTCGGGTTGGGGGGCTGCGGCGACCATTCGCCGGGCGCCGGCGGCGGCGGTGCCGCGCAGGCGGCGAGCAGCGCGGCGGTGGTGGCGACCGCCAGGAGCGCGTGTCGGGGAGCGTGGCGTGGTGTCTTCATCGGTGTTCCGCAATCCTTCGAAAGGAGGCCCCGCGCATTGTGACCCGGGCGCGTTCGCCGCCTTCGCGCCCGGTACGTAGTTCCCCTCGCGGCGTCGTCAGATTCCGATCAGCTTGCAAAAAGAGCATCGATCCGTCCGGAACTTCCCTCCGGACGGAGACACGTCCGCACCGGTTTTGCCGGTCGCGGGCGCATTCGAATCACAACATTCCGTGAGCGTATGAATGAAAAATAGAAACCTTGTCAGAGGTCTGTTCCTCATGGCGATCGCGCTGGGCTTCGGCCTGACCGCGCTGCGCTATCCCATCGGCGACTTCAGCCGGGCGGGGCCGGGCCTGTTCCCCGTGATGGTGAGCAGCCTGCTGCTGCTGATCGGCGTGGCCACCGTGGTCCGGTCGTTCGTGGTGGCGCCGGTGACGCTGGACCTGAACTTCAAGAACATCGGACTCATCCTGTCGAGCCTGTGCGGGTTCGCGCTGATCTCGATGTACGTGAACATGATCGCGGGCATCGTCTTCATGGTGTTCTGTTCGGCCTTCGCGGGCAGTTCCAACTCGTGGCTGCGCAACGTGAAGATCTCGGCGGGCCTGATCGCCATGGCGCTGGCGCTGCAGAAGCTGCTCGGCCTGAACCTGCCGCTGTTCTGAGGCCACGACCATGACGGAAGTCCTGAACAACCTGGCGTTCGGTTTCTCGCACGCCCTGACACTGCACAACCTGATGTACTGCGCCATCGGCTGCACGGTGGGCACGCTGGTCGGCCTGCTGCCGGGCCTGGGACCGCTGGCCACCATCAGCCTGCTGCTGCCGCTGACGTACTCGATTCCCACCACCGGCGCGCTGATCATGCTGGCCGGCATCTACTACGGTGCGCAGTACGGCGACAGCGTGAGCGCGATCACGATGAAGATCCCGCACGCCAGCAGCATCGTGGCCTGCATCGACGGCTACGCGATGACGCTCAAGGGCAAGACGGGCCTGGCGCTGTTCACGGCGGGCTTCTCCAGCTTCATCGGCGGCACGGTCGCGATCCTGGTGCTGTCGTTCCTGGCGCCGACGCTGGGCGAGGTGGCCTTCCTGTTCGGCCCGGCGGACTACGTCGCGATGATGCTGGTGGGCTTCGTGTGCGTGAGCTTCGTGACCACGGGCAGCCTGCTGAACGGGCTGGCGATGTGCATGATCGGCGTGCTGCTGGGCACCATCGGCACCGACGTGAACAGCGGCATGGCGCGCTTCACGATGGACATGCCGTTCCTGACCGACGGCGTGGGCATCGTGAGCATCGCGCTGGGCTGCTTCGGCATCGCCGAGATCACGAAGAACCTCGACTCGCGCGAGGAGCGCTCGCCTTTCAACGGCAAGATCAACCTCATCCCGACCTGGGCGGAGTTCAAGCGGATCATTCCGAGCGCGCTGCGCGGCAGCGTGGTCGGCTCCATCCTGGGCATCCTGCCCGGCGGCGGCCCGACCATTGCGCAGTTCGCGGCGTACGCGCTGGACAAGAAGGTCAGCAAGTACAAGCACGAGATCGGCACCGGCTGCATCGAGGGCGTGGCCGGCCAGGCGGCGGCCGACGAGGCGGCGGCGCGCACGAGCTTCATTCCGCTCATGAGCATCGGCATTCCCGAGAACGCGGTCATGGCGCTGATGCTGGCGGCCTTCATCATCAAGGGCATCCAGCCGGGCCCGAACATGATCGCCAGCCACCCCGAGCTGTTCTGGGGCCTGGTGGCCAGCATGTGGATCGGCAACGTGTTCCTGCTGGTGCTGAACGTGCCGCTGGTGCGTTACTGGCTGTCGGTGTTCAAGATCCCGTACAGCGTGCTGTTCCCGTCGATCCTGTTCTTCTGCTGCATCGGCACCTACAGCGTGAACAACAACCTGCAGGACGTGTTCATCACCGCCGCGTTCGGCTTCATGGGCTACATGTTCATGCGGCTGGAGCTCGACGCCGCGCCGCTCATGCTGGGCTTCATCCTCGGGCCGATGCTCGAGGAGAACTTCCGCCGCGCGATGCTGCTCAGCCGCGGCGGCTTCGGCACCTTCGTCTCGCGGCCTATCAGCGGCACGCTGCTGGGGCTGATCGCGATCTTCGTGGTGTGGCAGCTGGTGGCGTTCGTGCTGCAGGCGCGCAAGAAGAACAGGGCGCGGGCTGCAGTCGCGCTGGAACCGCAAGAGTAGCTCGACAGGCCCGGACAACGCCCGCCCCTTCGGCGGGCGTTGTCGTTTCAGCTCGCTAGCTCGCTTGTGCCACCAGCCGCCCCAGCGTCTGCAGGGCCTGCTCGCTGTGCGCGTCCCACGCGTGGCCGTAGTTCAGCCGCAGGCAGTTCGAGAACGCACGCGTGGCCGAGAAGATCGGGCCGGGCGCGACGCTGATGCCGCGCTCCAGCGCCAGGCGATGGATCTCCAGCGCATCCACCTGCGGCGGCAGTTCCACCCACAGGAAGTACCCGCCCAACGGCCGCGTGGCGCGCGTGCCCGCCGGAAAGTAATGCCCCACGGCCTGCGTGAAGCTGGCCTGCTGCATCGCGAGCGTCTGGCGCAGCTTGCGCAGGTGCTTGTCGAAGCCGCCCTTCTCGAGGTAGTCGGCCAGCGCCAACTGCGCGGGCACCGAGGTGCTGAGCGTGGTCGTGAGCTTCTGGCGCGCCACCTTGCGCGCGAAGCGCCCGGCCGAGGCCCAGCCGATGCGGTAGCCGGGCGCGAGGCTTTTCGAGAATGACGAGCAGTGCAGCACCAGCCCCTGCGTGTCGAAGGCCTTGGCCGGCGGCGGGCGGCGCTCGCCGAAGTAGAGCTCGGCGTACACGTCGTCCTCGATCAGCGGCAACTCATGGCGCGCGAGCAGTTCGACCAGCGCCTTCTTCTTCGCATCGGGCATGAGGCTGCCCAGCGGGTTCTGGAAGGTGGTCATGAGCCAGCAGGCGGTCGGCTTGTGTGCGGCGATGGCCTGCGCCAGCGCGTCGAGGTCGATGCCTTCGCCCGGGTGCGTCGGCACCTCGATGGCGCGCAGGCCCATGCGTTCGAGCGCCTGGAGCGCGGCATAGAAGGTGGGCGACTCGACGATCACCGCGTCACCGGGCCGCGTCACGGCCGAGAGGCACAGGTTGAGCGCCTCGAGCGCGCCGTTGGTGACCACGATCTCCTCGGCCGGCACCGGCAGGCCGTCGGCCAGGTAGCGCAGCGCGATCTGCCGGCGCAGGGCCGCGCTGCCGGGCGTGAGGTCGTCCACGGTGCGCCACGGGTCCAGCGCCTTGGCGCTGGCGGCCATGAACTGGCCCAGCCGCGCCAGCGGAAACAGCAGCGGGCTCGGAAAGGCCGAGCCGAAGGGCACGACCTGGCGCGACATGCTGGCTTCGAGGATGTCGAACACCTGGTCGCTCACCTCGAGCGCGCGCGGGCCTTCGGCCGGGCGCGAGGTCAGGGTGGTCTCGGGCGGCGCGTCGCGCAGGCCGCCGCCGGCCACGTAGTAGCCCGAGCGGTCGCGCGCGCGCACCAGCCCGCGCGCCTCCAGCAGGTAGTAGGCTTGGAACACGGTGGAGGCGCTCACGCCGCGGCTGCTGCCCGTGTGGCGCACGGAGGGCAGGCGGTCGCCGGTCTTGAGGGTGCCGTTGCGGATCGAGGCCTCGATGTCCGAGGCCAGGGCTTCATAACGCTTCATCGGGGGGCCGTTGTCATTCGCGGGGACTCTAATCTGATATGGTGAATCGAGCTGGATCTGCATCTGTTTTTTTTGACCCGTTTGCGCGACAGTGGACCCATGTTCAATCTGATGCGCGCGGTGCGCGCCGTACTCTGGAGCTTCATCGGGCTGGGCGGCCGCCGGGCCGACGCCGACAAGCGGACCGCCCAACTGGGCATCCTGCCGCTGATCGGCGTGGGGCTGTGCATGGCCCTGCTGCTGATCGCGGGCCTGCTGGCCCTGGCGCATTTCGCGGCAGGCACGTGATGAAGGCCGTGCTCCACCGGGCAGCGCTGGCCTTGGCGCTGCTGTTGCCGCTTGCGCCCATCGCCGCGCAGGCCGCCACCACCACCGTGCCCGACACCATCGAGCAGCGCGTGGCCGCCTGCATCGCCTGCCACGGGCGCGAGGGCGCCACCACCAACGCCGGCTTCTTTCCGCGCCTGGCGGGCAAGCCGGCGGGCTACCTGTTCAACCAGCTCGTGAGTTTTCGCGACGGGCGCCGTTTCAACAGCGACATGACCTACATGGTCCAGCACCTGTCGGACGACTACCTGCGCGAGATGGCCGAGTACTTCGCCAACCTGTCGCTGCCGTACGCGGCGGTCTCGCCGCAGAGCGACGCCTCGCCTGAGCAGCTGCGCCGTGGCCGGCAGCTGGCGCTCGAAGGCGACGCCGCGCGCAACATCCCGGCCTGCGTGCAGTGCCACGGCGCCGCGCTCACGGGCGTGCAGCCGGCCATTCCGGGCCTGCTGGGCCTGCCGCGGCTGTATGTGTCGTCGCAGCTCGGCGCTTGGCTCACCAAGGAGCGCCACGCGCCCGCGCCCGACTGCATGGCGCAGATCGGCCAGCGCATGACCACCGCCGACATCAACGCCGTGGCCAGCTGGCTGGCCGTGCAGCCGATGCCGGCCGACACCCGCCCGGCGGCCTCGCTGCCCGCGCCGCTGCCCGTCACCTGCGGCGGCATGCCGACCGCAGCGAAACCCTGAGAACCCGATGACTGCGCGATTGAGACATTTCGGCTGGGCCCTGCTGGGCCTGGTCACCCTGGCGGCCGTGTTGGCCGGCATCGTGCTGGCGCTGAACCTGCGCGGCGAAGACCCGCTGCCCGAACGCGCCGAAGCCTTCGAAGCCACGCCGCAACTGATCGAGCGCGGGCGCTACCTCGCGCTGGCGGGCAACTGCGCCGGCTGCCACACCACGCGCGGCGGCCAGCCCTATGCGGGCGGCGTGCCGCTCGAAACGCCCTTCGGCACCATCTACGCGACCAACCTCACGCCCGATGCGACGCACGGCATCGGCGGCTGGAGCAGCGCGCATTTCTGGCGCGCCATGCACAACGGCCGCAGCAAGGACGGGCGCCTGCTGTACCCGGCCTTCCCGTACCCGAACTTCACGCAGGTCACGCGCGAGGACTCCGACGCCCTGTACGCCTACCTGCGCAGCGTGGCGCCCGCCACCACGGAAAACAAGGCGCACCGCCTGCGCTTCCCGTACGACACGCAGGCCGCGCTCGCGGTGTGGCGCGCGCTCTCGTTCAAGCCGCAGCCCTTCGTGGCGAACGCGAACAAGCCCGCCGAATGGAACCGCGGCGCCTACCTGGTCGGCGGGCTGGGCCATTGCATCGCCTGCCACGGCAGCCGCAACTCGCTGGGCGCGACCGAAACCAAGCTCGGGCTCTCGGGCGGCCTGATCGCGGTGGAGAACTGGTACGCGCCCTCGCTGGCCGATCCGCACGAAGCCGGCGTGGCCGACTGGCCCGCGGCCGATGTCGTGGCGCTGCTCAAGAGCGGCACCGCCCCGCGTGGCTCGGTGATGGGCCCGATGGCCGACGTCGTGTTCCGCAGTACGCAGTACCTGAGCGACGCCGACCTGGGCGCCATGGCCATCTACCTGAAGGACCTGCCCGAGGCCGTGAAGAAGGACGCCCCCGAAGCAACCAAGGCCCCCGCCGCGCCGGTGCGGCGCGACGCTGGCGCGATGGTGCGCGGCGCGAAGATCTACGACCAGCGCTGCGCCTACTGCCACGGCGACCAGGGCCAGGGCGCGGCCGGTGCCTACCCACCGCTCGCCGGCAATCGCGCGGTGACGATGGCGCGGCCCACCAACCTGATCCAGGTGGTCGCGCACGGCGGCTTCCTGCCTGCCACAGCCGGCAACCCGCGCCCCTACGGCATGCCGCCGTTCGGGCACGCGCTCGACGCCACCGAGGTGGCCGAGGTGCTCACCTACATCCGCGGGTCGTGGGGCAACAACGCCGCGCCGGTCACGCAGCTGGACACGATGCGTCGCTGACGCGCACGGCGCACCGCTTTTTCAGGCGGTGTGCGGATGGCGCGCACTCTCGTACAGCGTGCGCGCCAGGTCGCGGTGCGTGGCCAGCAGCGGCGCCAGCTCGAAGCCCGTGAAGCGCCCGTCGCGGATGCGGACCACGCCGTCGATCACGCTCAGCGCCGCCGCCACCGGTGTGCAGAACACCAGCGCCGCCACCGGGTCGTGCCAGGCGCCCGCGTGGTCGACGCCGCGCATGTCGAAGGCCACGAGGTCGGCCGACATGCCCGGCGCCAGCGCGCCGATGTCGTCGCGCCCGAGCACGCGGGCGCCGCCGAGCGTGGCGATCTCCAGCGCCTCGCGCGCCGTCATGGCGGCGGGGCCGTAGCCCACGCGCTGCAGCAGCATGGCCTGGCGCGCTTCGCCCAGCATGTGCGCGCCGTCGTTCGACGCGCTGCCGTCCACGCCCAGGCCCACGGGCACGCCTGCGCGCCGCATCGCCCCGATGGGCGCGATGCCCGAGGCCAGCCGCATGTTCGAGCACGGGCAGTGTGCCACGCCGGTGCCGGTGCGCCCGAAGAGCGCGATGCCCGCGTCGTCCAGCTTCACGCAGTGCGCGTGCCACACGTCGTGGCCGACCCAGCCCAGGTCTTCGGCGTACTCGGCCGGCGTCATGCCGAACTTCTCGCGCGAGTAGGCCACGTCGTTGTCGTTCTCGGCCAGGTGCGTGTGCAGCGACACGCCGCGTGCGCGCGCCAGCTCGGCCGACAGCCGCATCAGGTCGCGCGACACCGAGAACGGCGAGCAGGGCGCCAGCACGATGCGACGCATCGAATGGCGCGCGGGGTTGTGCCAGCGGTCGATGAGGCGTTCGCTGTCGCGCAGGATCGCGGCCTCGGTCTCCACCACCTCGTCGGGCGGCAGGCCGCCGGCGCTGCGGCCCACGCTCATGCTGCCGCGCGCCGCGTGGAAGCGCATGCCCATGGCGTCGGCCGCCTCGATCGAGTCGTCGAGCCGCGAGCCGTTCGGGAACAGGTAGAGGTGGTCGCTGGTGGTGGTGCAGCCCGAGCGCATCAGCTCGGCCATGGCGGTCTGCGTCGACACGCGGATCATCTCGGGCGTGAGCCGCGCCCACAGCAGGTACAGGTTGGTGAGCCAGCCGAAGAGCTCGGCGTCCTGTGCCTCGGGCACGGCACGCGTGAGGCTCTGGTACATGTGATGGTGCGTGTTCACCAGCCCGGGCATCACGACATGGCCGTGCATGTCGATGGCCTCGGCCTGGCCGCTGCGCAGCGCGTCGAGGTACGCCGCCGGCAGCTCGGCCGTGGCGCCCACCCAGGCGACGGCGGGGCCGTTCATCACCACGGCGCCGTCGGCGATCTCGCGCCGCGCGGCGTCCATGGTGACGAGCACGTCGGCGTGCCGGACGATCAGCAGCGGCGGACGCTGCGGCGAAGAGGACGAGGGGTTCTGGAAGGTCATTCGGTACCGTGTGAAGTGCGCGCCGCCATCGCGAAGGAGCGTTCCTTCGACAGCACGCCGTTGTAGAAAAGATTGAGCAGCACCGCGGCCAGCGTGCCCAGCACGATGCCGCTGTGCGTCAGCGGATGGGTCCAGGCGGGGAAGTGCTGGAAGAAGTTGGGCGACAGCGTCGGGATCAATCCGAGCCCGATGGAAATCGCGATCACGTACAGCGCGTGGCGGTTGTGCGCATAGTCGATCGCGCCCAGGATGCGCACGCCCGTGGCGGCCACCATGCCGAACATCACGATGCCCGCGCCGCCGAGCACGAACTGCGGCACCGAGGCCACGATGTGCGCGATCTTCGGAAAGAGCGCCAGCGCGATCAGCATCAGGCCACCGCCCGCCGCCACGTAGCGCGAGCGCACGCCCGTCACCGTGACCAGTCCCACGTTCTGCGAGAACGAGGTGTAGGGGAAGGTGTTGAACACACCGCCGATGACCGTGCCCAGCCCGTCGGCACGCAGCCCGCGCGTGAGCGCATCGGTCGTCACCTTGCGGCCGGTGATCTCGCCCAGCGCGAGGAACATGCCGGTCGATTCGACCAGCGTGATGAGCATCACGATGCACATCGAGGCGATGGCCGTGAGCTCGAAGCGCGGCAGGCCGAAATGAAAGGGCGTGGTCACGGCCATCCAGCTCGCTTCCTCGAGCCCGTCGAAATGCATGCGCCCGAGCGCCAGCGACAGGCCCACGCCGAACACGATGCCCAGCAGCACCGCGATGTTGGCGATGAGGCCCCGGCCGAAGCGCGTGATCGCGATGATCACCGCCAGCACGGCCGCGGCAATCGCCAGGTTCACCGGCTCGCCGTAGGCCGGGTTGGCCACCGCGTGCGCCACGCCGTCGACCATGCGGGTCGCGGTGGGCTGGCCGCCGGCCGCCCAGTTGATGGCCACGCCCATGAGCGACACGCCGATCAACGTGATGACCGTGCCCGTGACCAGCGGCGGAAACACGCCCAGCACGCGCCCCATGAGCGGCGCGACCAGCATGCCGAACACGCCCGCCACGATGGTCGCGCCGTAGATCGCGGGCAGCCCGAGCGAGGGGTCCATGCCGATGGCAATCATCGGCCCGACGGCCGCGAAGGTCACGCCCATCATCACCGGCATGCGAATGCCGAAGCGCCAGAAGCCGATGGCCTGCACCAGCGTGGCGATGCCGGCGGCGAACAGGTCGGCGTTGATGAGGAAGGCGATGTCGGCCTTCGAGAGGCCGAGCGCGCCGCCCACGATGAGCGGCACGGCCACCGTGCCCGCGTACATCACGAGCACGTGCTGCAGGCTCAATGCGCCGCAACGTGCGAGCGGAAGCTTCTGGTCGACCCCTTCGCCGTCTCCTGCGGGGGTCTTTTTATCGTTCGAGAACATGGGAACCTTTCCTGCCGATGAACCGGCGCGGCAGTCTAGGAGCGATGTCTTTGCACATGCAAAGTCAATAAATGACGCGCCCTGTGCACAAAAAGTGGACGGTCTTTCGGGGGTGAACTTCAGGGCGCCAGCAGGTCGTCCAGGCAGGCCACGACATGGTTCGCGAACAGCTCGGCCGCGGCGCTCGGCGCCTGCGCGGCGCGGGTCTCGAGCGTGAGCGTCTGGGCGCGCAGCGTGGTGTCGCGCAGCGGCACGAAGACGAGGGTGCCGTCGTTGCGCTCCTCGTCCACGTCCAGGCGATTGAGCAGCGTGATGCCGCCACCGTCGCGCACCAGCCGGCGCATCAGCGCGGTGGAGGTGGTCTCGACCACCGGCGACACGCGGATGGCTGAGCGCTCGAACGCGGCATCGAGGATCGGGCGGATCGACAGCGAAGGCGCGGGCAGGATCAGCGGGTAGCCCACGCACTCCGCCAGCAGCGCGGTCGCATGCGCCGTGAGCGGATGGCCCGGCGGCACCACCGCGCCGATCGGCCACTCGCTGCTGAACAGCGTGCGAAAGCCGGCCGTGCCGGGCACGTCGTAGGCCAGCGCCAGGTCGGCATCGCCTTCGGCCACGCTGCGCAGCACGGCCGCGATGGGCAGGCCGAGCAGCTTGAGCTGGATGCCGGGGTGCGCGGCACGAAAGCGCTGCACCACGGCCGGCAGGAAGGCGTCGGCCAGGCCGGCCGTGGTGGCCAGCGTGACCTCGCCCTGGCGCAGGCCGCGCACGTCCTCGATGCGCTGGCGCACGAGGTCGAACTCGCGCAGCGTGCCGCGCGCATGCGCCAGCACGATCTCGCCCACGGGCGTGAGCTTGAGCGTGTTGTGGATGCGCTCGAACAGCGGCGCGCCCAGCTCTTCCTCGAGGTTGAGGATCTGGCGGTTGACGGCCGTGGGCACCACGTGCAACTGCTCGGCCGCCTTGCGGATCGAGCCCGCGCGAACCACTTCGACGAAGTACCGGATGACCTTGGCGTGCATGAATTCCCCCGCGCCGCTAGCGGGCGCGGGGGGATCATGCCTACGTCTTCAGAGGTCGGGCAAGCCCATGGCCGGATCGCTGACCGTGTGCTTGCCGGTTTCCACGCGGCCGGCGAAGCGGCGGTAGAAGGCCGGGTCGCTGTCGCAGGTGACGGCGAAGTCGTACCACTGGCCGCTGGCGGCGAGCTCCCAGTGCTGCTCGGCCTTGGTACCGCCGGCCACGGTGGCCGTCCAGGGGCCGTCGTTGCGGTAGGCCTTGGCGTGCATCGTGAACTTGCAGGCGTTCTTGCCGTCGTTGCGCATTTCCAGGTAGACGTTGCCGTTCGTGATGTCGTAGCAGACACGCACCTCGGGCACGGCCGCACCGCCGGCACGCAGGCTGTTCAAGTCGCCCTTGAAGTGACGGTGATAGCCGTTGGGGCCGAGCACCCAGAGGTCGTAGGCGGTTGCGCTGCTGCCCGCGAGGTCCCAGGTGTCGTCCAGCAGCTTGCCCGGCTCGACCATGTAGCGACGCGGCAGGCGGTCGAGGTTCTTCTTGTCGTAGACATGGAACACGGCCGCGGCCTTGCCCGTGTTGGAGAACAGCAGCTGGACCTTGCCACCGGCGGCATCGGCGCGCGCGCTCGTGTGCAGCTCGTAGGGCAGCGCGCGCGAGGGGCGCGTGCCGGTGGGCTGGCTCGGCAGCTGCGGGTCGGTCGGCAGCGGAACCTGCGGCCGCTTCGTCTTGCCGTCGGCCTCGAACTCCTGCGTCTTGCGCAGCGTGTCGGCGTCGGTGCGGGTCGTGCGACCCGTCAGCGTCGGCAGCGTCTCGCCGTTGGGCGTGGCGAAGTTGAAGGCGCTCGTGAGGTCGCCGCACACCGCGCGGCGGAACGGCGAGATGTGGGGCTCCTTGACGCCGAAGCGTGCCTCGATGAAGCGCAGCACCGAGGTGTGGTCGAACACCTGAGAGTTCACCCAGCCACCGCGGCTCCATGGAGAGATCACGTACATCGGCACGCGCGGGCCGGGGCCGAACACGCGGCCGTCGGGCGCGGGTTGCGAGCTGCTGCCTTCGGGGGGCGGCTGCGTGAAGTACTCGGCCTTCAGGTCGTCGGCGGCGAGTGTCGTCTTGCCAGCCGGGGTCTTGTCAGCGTTGAGCGAGGGTGCCGACGGCGAGGGCACGTGGTCGAAGTAGCCGTCGTTCTCGTCGAAGTTGACCAGCAACACGGTCTTGCTCCAGACCTCGGGCACGGCGGTAAGCGCGTCCAGGATCTCTTGCAGGAACCACGCGCCCTGCACGGGGCTCGACGGGCCGGGGTGCTCGCAGTAGATCGACGGTGCGTTGATCCAGCTCACCTGCGGCAGGCGCCCGGCCTTGATGTCGCGCCGGAAGGCGTCCAGGTACTCCTCGGGCTGGGTGCCCGGCAGGGTGTTGGCGATGCCCTTGTACAGCGGGTTGCCCGGGTTATCGCTGACCGGGTCGTAGGCGTGGTAGGGCACCGCCTGGCCGCTGTCGGAGTAGGGTGCGTTGGGGTCGCCGCTGGACACGGGGTAGGCCGACGCGCGGTTGGCGCGCCGGAACTGGCGGAAGGCGCCGAGCATGTTGTCGCCCCACTCGTCGGGCATGTTCTGGTAGCAGATCCAGCTCACGCCGGCATCTTCCAGGCGCTCGGCGTATGTCTTCCACGTGTAGCCGGTGTTCACCGCGGCGGCGCGTCCGTCGAGCCAGTCCCATTCGTTGTTGACGTAGGCCACGCCCTGCGCGGTCGCGCCGTTGGTGCCGGTCAGGTGGAAGGACCGGTTGGCGTCGGTGCCCGTGTGCATGGCGCAGTGGTAGCTGTCGCACAGCGTGAAGGCGTTGGCCAGCGAGAACTGGAACGGGACTTCGGCCTCCTTGAAGTAGCCCATCGCCGCATTGGTCTTGTAGCGCGGCCATTGCGAGAGGCGGCCACCGTCCCAGGCGTTCTGGCTGTCGACCCACGAGTGCGGCGTGCCGCTCACGCGCTGCGCGTTGCCCTTGCTCTGGTCCAGGTGGTAGGGCATGAGCAGCTTGCCGTTGGCGTCGGCCTGCTGCCACACGCTGCGCCCGCCGGGCAGCGGGATGCCGAAGCGGTCGCCGAAACCGCGCACGCCCTTGAGCATGCCGAAGTAGTGGTCGAACGACCGGTTCTCCTGCATCAGGATGACGATGTGCTCGACGTCCTTGATGGTGCCGGTCTTGTTGTGGGCCGGAATGGCGAGCGCACGGCGGATGCTCGGCGGAAAGGCCGAGAGCGCGAGCGCGGCGGCACCGGTGGTGGCAGTGCCGGTGAGAAAGTTGCGACGGGAGGTCATGGTGTGCGTCAGAGGTCGCCCATGCCCATGGCTGGGTCGCTCACCGTGTGCTTGCCGGTTTCCACGCGACCGGCGAAGCGGCGGTAGAAGCTCGGGTCGGCATCGCAGGTGACGGCGAAGTCGTACCACTGGCCGCTGGCGGCCAGCTCCCAGTGCTGCTCGGCCTTGGCGCCGGCGGCGACGGTGGCCGTCCACGGGCCGTCGTCGCGGTAGGCCTTGGCGCGCACCGTGAACTTGCAGGGCGTCTGGCCGCCGTTGAGCATCTGTAGGTAGACATTGCCGTTGGCGATGTCGTAGCACACGCGCACCTCGGGGTTCTTCGGCGCGCTGCCCTGGCGCAGGTTGTTCAGGTCGCCCTTGAAATGGCGGTGGTAGCCGTTGGGGCCGAGCACCCACAGGTCGTAGGCACCCATGTTGTCGGTGGCCACGGTCCATGCGTCGTCGAGCGTCTTGCCCGGCTCGACCATGTAGCGGCGCGGCAGGCGATCGAGGTTGAGCTTGTCGTACACATGGAACACGGCGGCGGCCTTGCCGGTGTTGGAGAACAGCAGCTGGACCTTGCCGGTCACCGTGTCGGCGCGCGCGCTCGTGTGTAGCTCGTACGGCAGTGCGCGCGAAGGGCGTGTGCCGGTGGCCTGGCGCGGCAGCTGCGGATCGAGCGGCAGCGGCACCTGGGCCAGCGCCTGCTGGTCGGCGCGCAGCTTGTCGGCGTTGGCCTTGGTGGTGCGTCCTGCCAGCGTCGGCAACGTCTCGCTGTTCGGCGTGGCGAAGTTGAAGGCGCTCGTGAGGTCGCCGCACACCGCGCGGCGAAACGGCGAGATGTTGGGCTCCTTGACGCCGAAACGCGCCTCGATGAAGCGGATCACCGAGGTGTGGTCGAAAGCCTGCGAGTTCACCCAGCCGCCGCGGCTCCAGGGCGACACCACGTACATCGGCACGCGCACGCCGGGGCCGTACACACGGCCGTCGGGCGCGGGCTGGCTGCTGGTGCCGGGCGGGCTCGGGTGCGTGAAGCGCTCGACCGCGAGGTCGGCCTCGGGCAGCGTGGTCTTGCCGGCCATTGAGCCGTCGGCGTTGAGCGAAGGCGCGGCCGGCGAGGGGTAGTGGTCGAAGTAGCCGTCGTTCTCGTCGAAGTTGATGAGCAGCACGGTCTTGCTCCACACCTCGGGCACGGCGGTGAGCGCATCGAGCGTTTCCTGGATGTACCAGCCGCCCTGCACCGGGCTCGACGGGCCGGGGTGCTCGGAGTAGGTGGCGGGTGCCACGATCCACGACACCTGGGGCAGCTTGCCGTTCTTGATGTCCTGGCGGAATTGCTCGAGGAAGCCGCCGTCGGGCATGGTGTTGGCGATGCCCTTGTACAGCGGGTTGCCGGCATCGTCGCTCGCCGGGTCGTAGGCCGGCGAAACGCCGCCGTTGCTCACCGGCTTGCCCGAGGCCTCGTTCGCCTTGCGGTAGTGCTTGAAGCCCGCGAGCGGGTTGTCGCCGTAGTTCTCGGGCATGTTCTGGTAGGTGATCCAGCTCACCTTGGCTTCCTGCAGCCGCTCGGGGTACGTCTTCCATTCGTAGCCGAGGGTGGAGGGGCCGATCTCGTCCCACTCGTTGTTCACGGTGGCCACGCCCGCGCCGGTCGGGCCGTTGGTGCCGGTCCAGTGGAACATGCGGTTCGAGTTGGTGCCCGTGTGCATGCTGCAGTGGTAGTCGTCGCACAGCGTGAAGGCATTGGCCAGCGCGAACTGCAGCGGCAGCTCGGCTTCCTTGAAATAGCCCATCGAGACGTTGTTCTTGTAGCGCGGCCACTGGTAGGTGCGTCCGCCGTCCCAGGCGTTCTGGCCGTCGATCCACGAGTGCGGCGTGCCGCTCACGCGCTGCGCGTTCCCCTTGCGGCTGTCCAGGTGGTAGGGCAGCACGGGCTTGCCGGTGGCATCGCTCTGCTGCCAGACGTTCAGGCCCTTGGGCAGCGGAATGGTGAAGCGGTCACCGAAGCCGCGCACGCCCATGAGCGTGCCGAAGTAGTGGTCGAACGAGCGGTTCTCCTGCATCAGGATGACGATGTGCTCGACGTCCTTGATGGTGCCGGTCTTGTTGTTGGCCGGAATGGCGAGGGCGCGGCGGATGGCCGGCGGAAAGGCCGAGAGTGCGAGCGCGGCGGCACCGGTGGTGGCGGTGCTGGTGAGGAAGTTGCGACGGGAATTCATGGGGGTGTCGTGTTTGCCGGACATGGGTGTGGGTCTTCCTTCGGGTCGCGTCAGGGCGCGCAGCGCATCTCGGGCTTGACGCTGGTGTCGGGCGGGGGCGTGGTGCCCGTGGGCGGCACGATGATCGGGGCGCTGCCGCCGCCATCGCTGCCGCCGCAGGCGGACAGGACGCAGGCCAGCATCAATGCAACGGCGAGCCGTGCGGGCGTGGGCAGGAGGGAGAGAGTGCGCATGGTGGGGTCCTCTGGAATCGTCGTTGTGGAGAAGAAGGTCATGGGGCAAGGGTGGACAGCGGCTGTCCGGACTTGAAGAGGCTGGCCAGCTCGTCGCTGGTGAGCGCGCGGTTCCAGACAGCGAAGTCGTTGAAGTCCATCGCGCCGCGCGGCGAGCTGCTCTCGCGCTGGTAGTACTGGCCGGTGCCGTCCTCGTTCAAGCCGAGGCCGTTGCCCAGGCCGCCGAGCTTGGCCACGAGGTCGGAGGTGATCGCCACGCTCTTCGTCTGCGTGGCCCGGGCCGGATCGAACACGTAGCCGGTCATCTGCAGGGCGGCCTTGTCGATCACCACCGCCACATAGGCCCACTGGCCGGCGCTCAGGCTGTAGCCGTTGCTGTCGGCGCGCGCGCTGCCGGTGCCCACGTTGAAGCGGATCTCGCAGCTGCTGAACAGGCCGATGGCCAGGCCCGCGTTGCCGCCGCTGGTGTAGTTCTTGTTGGCGATCACGGTGCCGCCGTTGCTCACGCCCTGGCTGCAGGTGTCGTCGGTGCGCATCCAGAAGCCGATGGTGAACGCGGTGACGCCCGCGTCGGTGGTCACGTCGCGGGTCTGCACGAGGCGGTGGCCGGCCGTGCCGGCGGCGTTCTTCACCCGCGCGTCGACGCGCAGTGCCTTGGCCTTGTACAGGGCCTTGAAGCCGTCATCGACCAGCGTGCCGCCGTTGGCATCGGCGGCCCACGGTGCGAGCGTGGACGCGCCCTTGACGTCCACCGCCGGCAGGACGTCGAGCGGGTAGTAGGCGGCGAGGCCGTTCAGCAGCGTTGGTGCCAGCGTGGCCGGCTTCAGGTAGGCGGCCTGCGCGGTGAGCGCGGTGACGGCTTCACCCGCGGCGATCGTGTACTGGTAGGTGTAGACGCCGTCGCTCGCGGCCGTGACGGGGTCGTTGTACGCGGTGCTGCCGGCCGGCAGCGTGGCCACCAGCTTGCCGTCGCGCAGCACCTTCACGGGGGCGCTCTTGTCGCCCGTGAGCGTCCACGATAGGTCCACGCTCGTCTTGTCGGCGCCGGTGCGGGCCGTGAGGTCGCGCAGCAGCGACGCCGCTTGCAGCGGCTGGCCGTTCAGGCCGTAGGCCTCGGCCGCCGGCAGTGCGCCGAGGTGGCGCAGCACGGTGGGCGTGATGTCGGTCGCGGCGGCCAGCTGCTGCAGCGAGGCATCGGTGGGCGCGTCGGCGCCCACGCCCGGCAAGGCCGCGAGTGTCTTGTTGCTGGCGATGAAGATGGTCTTGCCCTCGGCGTTCTGCAGGCCGGTGGTGGTGCCGAAGGTGTCGATGCCGTGGCCGGAGGTCACGATCACGAGCCAGTCTTCCTTGGCGTCGTTGGCGGTGCGCTGCGCGATGCGCGCCAGCAGCCGGCCCACGGCCGCCGAGGTGTCGGCGACCGCGCGCCGGTAGGGCTCGTTCTTCAGGCCGCTGTTGGCCACGGCTGCCGTCGCGGGGGCGCCGTACTGGGCCACCAGCAGGTCATAGCCCGCGCCGATGAGCTGTGTGGTGCGCTCGGTCACACAGGCGTCGGCGCCTGCGCAGTCGACTGCGGTGTCCACCGTGCCCGTTTCGCCCGCCATCAGGCCGGGGTAGCGCGTGTTCGCGGTGACCGCGGCTGTCTTGTAGCCGGCCTCCTTGCGCAGGCGTGCCAACGCGAAGACCGAAGGTGCGAGCTGCGCGTCGATGCGCTGGTCGGCGGTGTCCCAGCGCACGCCGTGGCGCGACACCCAGGTGCCTGTGACCAGCGAGGCCCAGCCGGGGCCGTCGGTGGTGCGTTGCTCGGTCGGTGTGCCGTTCGTGCCACCGGTCCAGGCCGGGGCGAGGCGCAGGGCCTGCAGGGCCGGGGCCTTGTTCTGCGCGATGGCTTCGCGCAAGGCCGCATGCGTGAGCCCGTCGATCTCGACGATCAGCGCCTTGGGGCCGCTCTTGCCTTCGTTGGGCGTGCTGCTCGGGGGCGGCGTCGGGGTGCCGCTGATGGGGGGAAAGGCAACGCCACCGCCGCCTCCACCGCCGCAGGCCGCGAGCGCGGCGGAAATCGCAAGGGGCAACAGCCAGCGCGTGAGGGGCGCGGCGTGCGTGGAAGGAGTCGGACGCATCGGAAAAGCCGTTCGGTTCTTGTTGTCTGTCGAAGGAGGTGAAAGCCCGGCGCGAAAAAAAAGTGCCACGAAGGCACTGCGCACCGGACAGGCGACAAGACTAGGGAGAACCCGTTACTCGGCAGTGAACGAGCGATGACAGTGGGACGAAACGCGTGTGACAACGCGCTGGTCTGCGGCTTTGTGGAGACCGCGAAAGAGGGGCTGGGGCGCGTGCCCAGGGCACCGGGTACTTCCCTCCGCGAATGTCCCCCGGCCTGCGGCCTCCTCCTTGATTTCGCTGCGGGAAGCACCCGGTGCCCTGGGCACGGGAAGCAGCGCGGGTGCGCGGCCGATCAGCGACCGCACTGCCCATCGATCACGTCGATGGGGTGCCTTGCGCAGCGAAATTAAGGGGGAGGCCGCAGGCCGGAGGACATTCGCGGAGCAAGGTGCCCCGTCGGCGGGATCGCGCCCTGAACGGCGTCAGGACTCGTTGCTGATGCCGCTAGACACATGCCCCGCAGGCACATGCCGCGAGGCCGCGTCGACGTGACCGGTCTGGTCGTCAAAGAAGAAGTCGGGCTCGAACTCGCGCAGGAACTCGCCCTTGGGCAGGCCGCCGAGGAACATCGCTTCGTCGACGCGGATGTTCCACTTCATGAGCGTGCGGATCGCGCGCTCGTGCGCCGGTGCACTGCGCGCCGTGACCAGTGCGGTGCGGATGCGCATCTGCGCATTGCCCGCCATCTGCAGCCGGTGCAAGGCCATCAGCAGCGGCTTGAACGGGCCTTCGGGCAGGGGCAGGTCGGCCTTGCTGAGTTCGTGCGCCTGGAAGGCGTCGAGGCCCTCGGCCTGGAACACGCGCTCGGCCTCGTCGCTGAACAGCACGGCATCACCGTCGAAGGCGATGCGCACTTCGTTCGGCCAGGCATCGCTGGCCTTCACCGATTCGACCAGCACGCGCGCGGCGGGAAAGCCCGCGGCGAGCGCTTCGCGCACGTCCTGTGCGTTGACCGACAGGAACAGGTGTGCGCGCAGCGGGCGCAGGTAGCCGAAGGGCGGGCGGCCCTGGGTGAACACGCCGCGCTGCAGCTTGATGTCGGCCGCCGCGCTCGACTTGAAGATGCGCATGCCCGACACCGGGTCGTTGCGCGACAAGATGACCACCTCGACGCGCTGCACGCCGTCTTCGTTGAAGCGCAGCAGCTTGCGGATCAGCGACGACGCGATGCCGGGGGCGGCCGGTTCATCGATGCGGTCGAGCTGCAGCTTCATGTAGCCCTCGTTGTCGCCGGCCTCGAAGATCTTGTTTTCTTCTTCGAGGTTGAACAGGGCCCGCGAGGAGATCGCGACCACGAGTTTGTCTTCGAGCGTTACGGGCATGTGAGGGGCTCCCCGTCCGTCGTCACTTGACGAACTGGTTCAGCTGAATGATGGGCAGCATCACGGCCAGCACGATGAGCATCACCACGCCGCCCATGGCGACGATGAGCAGCGGCTCGAGGATGGTGGCCAGGTGCATGGCGCGGCGCTGCACTTCGGCGCCGAGCTGGTTGGCGGCGCGTTGCAGCATCACGGGCAGCGTGCCGGTCTGCTCGCCCAGGCGCGCGAACATCGACACCAGCCCCGGAAAGCGTTTCTTCTGCGCCAGCGCGGAGGCCAGCGGCGCGCCCTCGCGCACCAGCACCAGCGCGTCGAGCGCGTCGGCGCGCATGGCGCGGTTGCCCAGTGTTTCGGAGGCCGCCTGCAGCGCACGCAAGATGGGCACGCCGGCCGTGGCCAGCATGGCGAGCGTGCTGGCAAAACGCGCCGCGTTGTAGCCGCGCGCGAGCTTGCCGACCAGCGGCAGCTTGAGCCAGGCGGCGTCGAACTTGAGGCGGAAGGCTTCTTGTGCCAGCGCGACACGCACGCCGATGGCTGCGATCACGATGGCACCCAGCATCCACCAGCCGTAGTTGCGCACGGCCGCGCTCAGCGACAGCATCACGGTCGTGAGGAAGGGCAGCGAGCGCTTGGTGCCCGCGAACACCTGCGCCACCTGCGGCACCACGTAGCTCACGAGGAAGATCACGATCACGATCGCGACCAGCGTGACGATGGCCGGGTACAGCGCCGCGCCGATCAGCTTCTGCTGCAGCACCTGGCGCTCCTCGAGGTCGTCGGCGAGGCGTTCGAGCACGAGCCCGAGGTTGCCGCTTTGCTCGCCGGCGCCGATCACGGCGGTGTAGATGGGCGAGAACTCGCGCGGGTGCGCCGACAGCGCGCGCGCGAAGGGCGAGCCCGCGTTGACCTCGGCGCGCAGCGAGGCGACGAGGTTGCGCTGCGGTTCCGATTCAGCTTCGTCGGTGAGGGCCGTGAGCGCCCGTTCCAGCGGCAGGCCGGCGGAGATGAGGCCGGCGAGCTGGCGCGTCCACACGGCGAGGTTCGTCGAGTTGAAGACCCGCTTGCCACCCCCGAGCCAGCGCGTGAGCGCGTTGCTGCCGGCACCGCCGCCGCCGGCCGCATCGCCACTGCCGACCGGCTTGACCGACAGCGGAATGAGCGCCTGCGCCCGCAGCAGGCCGCGTGCGGCGCGCGCGGTGTCGGCCTCGAGCACGCCCTCGCGCGACTGGCCGCTGGCATCGATGGCTTCGAAGGAATAGGCGGGCATCGCGGGTCGCTACTCGCGGGTGACGCGCAAGAGTTCGGCGCGCGAGGTGATGCCGGCCTGCACCAGCCGTTCGCCGTCTTCGCGCATGGAGCGCAGGCCGCCGCGTGCGCCGGCTTCGAACAGCGCGCTCTCGGCGGCCTTGCCGTGGATGAGTGCCTGCACCTCGTCGTCGGCCACGAGCAGCTCGAAGATGCCGGTGCGGCCCTGGTAGCCGGTCTGGCCGCAGACCTCGCAGCCCGGGCCGCCGCAGGCGGTGCAGACCTTGCGCACGAGGCGCTGGGCCAGCACGCCGAGCAGCGACGAGCTCAGGAGGAAGGGCTCCACGCCCATGTCGGTCAGGCGCGTGACGGCGCTCACCGAATCGTTGGTGTGCAGCGTGGCCAGCACGAGGTGGCCGGTGAGCGAGGCCTGGATGGCGATCTGCGCGGTCTCGAAGTCGCGGATTTCGCCGATCATGATCACGTCGGGGTCCTGCCGCAGGATGGCGCGCAGGGCCTTGGCGAAGGTGAGTTCGATCTTGGCATTGATCTGCGTCTGGCCCACGCCCGGCAGCTCGTACTCGATGGGGTCTTCCACCGTCATGATGTTGCTGCGGCTCGCGTCGAGCCGGGCCAGTGCGGCATACAGTGTGGTGGTCTTGCCCGAGCCCGTGGGGCCGGTCACGAGGATGATGCCGTGCGGTTGCGCAATGAGCTTTTCGAAGCGCGCCAGCGAGTCGCCCTGCATGCCCACCGATTCGAGCGTGAGCTTCGATTCGCTCTTGTCCAGGAGGCGCAGCACGGCGCGTTCGCCGTGCGCGCTGGGCAGCGTCGACACCCGCACGTCGACCGCGCGCGTGCCGATGCGCAGGCTGATGCGCCCGTCTTGCGGCAGCCGCTTCTCGGAGATGTCGAGGTCGGCCATGATCTTCAGGCGCGAGATCAGCGCGGCGTGCAGCGCGCGGTTGGGCTGCACCACCTCGCGCAGCGTGCCGTCGATGCGAAAGCGCACGGACGACGTGCGCTCGTAGGGCTCGATGTGGATGTCGCTGGCGCCGTCGCGCGCGGCCTGCGTGAGCAGCGCGTTCAGCATGCGGATGATGGGCGCGTCGCCGGCGCTGGCCAGCAGGTCTTCGACCGCGGGCAGCTCCTGCATCATGCGCGAGAGGTCGGCGTCGTTCTGCACTTCGCTGACCACCGCGGCGGCGCTCGATTCGCCCTGCGCGTAGGCGGCGCTGATGCGCTGCGCGAGCGGGCCGTCGTCGAGCACCTCGAAGGCCTGCACGCCGTACTTGCGGGTCACTTCACCGACCGCGCTGCGTGCCGGGTGGGAAGACATCCACAGCGTGTGGCGGCCATCGTCCGTGGCTTCGAGCAGCAGTTGCTGGCTGCGTGCGAACGCGTAGGGCAGGGGATAGCGCATGGGGGGATGGCGTGTGCGGGACGGGGCTCAGGGCAGCTCGCGCGAGCTGGTCGGGTCGGCGGTGGGCGGCAGCGCGCCGCGCAGCGGGCTGGGCGCGAGCCGGCGGTTGTCGGTGGCAGGGCGCGGCGGCGGGATGAGCTGCGTGCCTTCCATGCGGGTCTCGCTGTTCTTCTTGCCGCTGTCGTTGCTGTTCAGGCGGTTGATGCGCACCAGCGGCGCCTCGGGCAGCACGGGCGCCGAGTCGACACCGCGCAGCATGATGTTGTCGGTGTTGGGCTGCGTGCGCTGCTGCATGCCGCGGATCTCGTCGTAGCGGTCGTAGGCAAAGGCTTCGGTGGAGGCGCCGTCGCGCATCACGGCGGGGCGCAGGAACATCATGAGGTTGCTCTTGTCGCGCGTGCGCACTTCGTTCTTGAACAGGTTGCCGAGCACGGGGATGTCGCCGGCCACGGGCACCTTCTCGACGGTGTTGCCGTAGTTGTCCGACAGCAGGCCGCCGAGCATCACGAGGCCGCCGTCTTCCACCAGCACGCTGGACTCGATGGAGCGCTTGTTGGTGGTCGGGCCGTTGGGGTCCTTGGCCGTGTTCTGGTCGACCGTGGAGGTCTCCTGGAAGATGGTCATCTTCACGGTGCCGTTCTCGTTGATGGTCGGGCGCACGCGCAGCGTGAGGCCCACGTCCTTGCGCTCCACCGTGGTGAACGGGTTGATGCCGACCGAGCCCGAGGTGCTGGCGTACTGGCCGGTCACGAAGGGCACGTTCTGGCCGATGACGATCTTGGCTTCTTCGTTGTCCAGCGTCAGCAGGTTGGGCGTGGACAGCACGTTGGCGTCGCCGTCGCTGTTGAAGAAGTTGGCGATGGCACCCAGGATGTACTGGCCGCCGATCTTGCCGGCGATGCCCAGGTTCAGCCCGGTGGAGGGGCGGATGCCGGCCACGTCGCGCGTGGCCAGGGCCTGCGTCAGCGCCAGGATGTTGGCGCTGGCCAGGCTGGAGTTGGTGCCGATGACGGCGTTGTTGCCCAGCGCGCTTTGCCACTGCACGCCGAAGTTGGCGGCCTTCTTGGCGCTGACCTCGACGATGAGCGCCTCGATCATCACCTGCGCGCGGCGCCCGTCGAGCTTGTCGATCACGGCGCGCATCTGGCGGTACTGCGGCTCGGGCGCGGTGATGATGAGCGAGTTGGTGCTCGGGTCGGCCTGGATCTGGCCGCCGGTGGACGGCTGGTTGGCGTTGTTCAGCGGCGCGTTGGCCGCGGCCGAACCGCCGCCCTGGGTGTTGTTGCCGCCGAAGCTGGCCTGCGTCATCGGCATGCTGGCCGGCGGCACCGACGAACCGGCGCTGCCCGCGGCGCCGGGCGCGCCCGGCACCTGCGACTGCTGCTGGCTCGCGGCCATCGCGGCGCGCAGCGTGGCCGCCAGGCGCACCGCGTCGGCGTTCTTCAGGTAGACCACGTAGATGTTGCCGGCCGCGCCGTTGCTGCTTTCGGCCGGCGCACGGTCGAGCTTCTCGACCAGCGTGCGCACGAGTTGCGCGCGCGCGGGGTTGGCGGCGCGAAGAATCAGCGAGTTGCTGCGCGGGTCGGCCATCAGCGTGGTGCGGAACGAGGCGTCGGCACCGCCCGGTGCGGCCGCGCCCGGCGCCCCCGCTCCACCGCCTTCAACCAGCCGCGTGACCAGCGGCACCATGTCGGTGGCGACCGAGTGCTTGAGCTGGATGACCTCGATGTCGGACGCGTTGGGCACGTCGAGCGACGCGATGATGCGCGCCAGCCGGCGCATGTTGTCGGCGTAGTCGGTGATCACGAGCGAGTTGTTGCCCGGGTTCACGTTGATGGTGTTGTTCGGCGGGATCAGCGGGCGCAGCACCGGCAGCAGGCTGTTGGCCGACTCGTAGTTCAGGCGGAAGATCTGCGTGACGATCTGGTTGCCCGCGGCCGCGCTGGCGCCGCCGATGGAGGTGTTGACGGTGCTGGTCTGCAGCTTGGCGTCGGCCTCGGGCACCACCTTGTACAGGCCGTCGGCTTCCACCACCGCGAAGCCCTGCAGGCGAAGCGCGGCGGCAAACTGGTTGAACGCGGCGGCCGGCGCCAGCGGGCGGTCGGTGACCAGGTTCATGGTGCCCTTGACGCGCGGATCGACCACCACGTCGCGCCCCGTGACCACGGCCATGGTGCGGGCCACGGCCTCGATGTCGGCGGCGGCAAAGTTCAGCGTGATCGGTTCGCCGCGCCGCGGGGCGTCGCCGGTCTGCGCGTAGGCGGGCGGCAGCACCGGCACGAACGACGCCGCGATCAGCAGGCGCACCGCGAGCGCGACGAGGCCGGGGCGGGTGCCGGACGAGGACAGAGGCTTCTTCATGGTCGGATCAACCCAGGGTGATGATCGAGCGCGCACCGTCGCGCCGCCCGATGATGTTCAACAAATTGGAAAGTGCGTCTTCGCGGCCCGGTGCCGCGCTGGCTTCGCCGTTGAAGCGCAACGCGGTGCCGCTCCAGTCGCCGCTGCCGTTCAGTTCGAGGCTGCCTTCGCGCGTGCTCAGCAGCAGCGTGGGGCGCGTGCCGCCTTCGAGCGACAGGCGGTAGCTGCCCATCGGCCGCAAGGTCGACAGGGCGGATGACACATCGGTGGCGTCGAGCGTGGCCTGGCCCTCGATGCGCAAGGCGGGGCCGTCCCACTGCATGGCGAAGGCGCGGGTGTTGAGGTCGAGCGCGCCTTCGAGCTTGAGCGTGTTCCAGGGCGCACCCAGGCCGGTGAGCAGCGTGGCGGGCCAGCGCGAGCGGGCGTCCTGCCAGGCAAGCTGCAGGCCGTTGGCGCGCGGGCTGGCTTGCAGGCCCAGCGGTTGCGCTGCGCAGCAAGAGAGGTCAAGTCGCGCCGAAAGGCCGCGCCAGTTCGGCCACATGCGCCAGTTCAAGAGGCCGGGCAGCGAGACGGCCTGCGTGCCGCCGGCGCCGCTGGCGAACACGACGGCGGCGGTGCCGTTCCAGACCGTGCCGCGCGGGTTGACCAGCAGCAGACGGCCCTGCGTCCAGCCCGAGAGCGCCGAGGCCAGCCAGCGCGCCGGTGCGAACAGCACGACCGCGACCAGCATACCGGTGGCGGCGCCGAGCACGGCCCAGCGCCAGCTGCCGCGGCGCGGGTGGAGGTCGGGGACCGGGGGACGTCTCGCCATGCCGTGCGGTGCGTGGGGCTGCTTCAGCGCGGGGCGGGCAGCGCCATCACGAGCGTGCCGTCCCAGCGGGGTTGCGGAGGTTGGTCGGGCGTGGCGGGCGCGGGCTTGGCGCCCGGCGGCGGCGGTGCGACGGGCGCGCGCGTCAGGTGCACTTCGCGCGGCACGGCGTGGGCGTTGCCGCGCGCCTGTGCGAGCCATTGCGCCAGGTTCTGGGCGGGCGCGCCGCGCAGCGTGACGGTGGCGGCGCCGTTGCCACCGGCCGTCATGAGCTGGGCGTTCGTGACGCCGAGGCCGTCGCGCACCGAGCTTTCGAGCGCGCGCAGGGCGTCGTCGCGCGCCAGGCGCGGTTGCGACTGCAGCGCCTTCGCGCGGTTCTGCAAGGTGGCCATCTGCTGGAGCTGGGCGTCGAGCCGTGCGTGTTCGGCCGGTGCCGCGGCCAGCGTGCGCAGCGCGGGGGCGAGCGCGATCCACCAGAGCAAGGCCAGTGCCACCAGCGCGACGGCGCCGATGACGAGGCGGCGCTCGCGCATCCCGAGGACGGCCCAGCGGGCCTTGAGTTGTTCGCTGAAGTTCATCGGTTGGCCTCGGCCTGTACCAGCAGCAGGTCGCCTTCGGTGCGCACCTGGTAGCCGCGCGGCGACAGCGCGGCGGTGATCTGCGTGACCTCCTGCGGCTGCAGCCCGAGGCCGCGCAGACGCAGCTGGCCGGCGCTGAAGTCGATGGCGCTCGGGGAGCGCCCGGGCGGCAGGGCGGTGGCGATGGCGCCGACCATGGGTTCGAAATCGCTCGGTGCCACGTCGCCCACGGCCTGCTGCAGCGCGGCCACTTCGCGGCCCATCTGCAGCGGTGCGTCGACCACGATCTTCACCGAGGGAAAGGTCTGCGTCAGGATGGCGCGCGTGGCCTGGCGCTTGGACTCGAGCGCGTTGCGCTCCTTCCAGGCCCAGGCGTTCAGGCCGATGAGCTGGGTCAGCAACAGCACCACGATGCCCCAGCGCGCGGCGCGCCATTCGGGCGCGAAGCGCAGCGTTTGAAGCACCGAGGCGAACTTCTTGCCGGCGCGCGCGCGGCCCGTCACGGCGAGGTCGAACTGCGCGAGCTCCCAGGGCGTGCGCGTGGCGTGCAGCCAGCGCTGCGGCGCCTGCACGATCGGCACGCGGCGCTGCAGCAGGTGCTCGGCGGCCTCGGCAACGGCGGGTTCGGTGGCGATGACTGCGGTGTCCAGCGGCAGACCGTTCGACAGGGCCAGGCCCGCGCCGGCCAGCGGCAGCGAGACCACGCCATCGCCGTCGCAGACCGTGAGCTGCGGCGCCTCGGGCTCGCCCGTGACCTGCAGCAGCGGCGGCGCGTCGGCCGGCTGCGGCGTGAATTCGGGAACGATGCGCACGACGCGCCGGCCGGCGGCTTCGAGCCCCTGCACGACGCTGCGCAGCCAGATGCGGTTGCAGGCCGCGACCCACACCGGCTCGCCGGCCTTGGCGTCGGGCGCGAGCGCGAAGTGCAGGGCTTCCGGGTCGTCGAGCAGGTGCTCTTCGAGCAGGCCGTCGAGCACGGCGCGCAGCTTCGAGGTGCTGCCCATGCTGCCCTTGGGCAGCGTGACGCGGTGCCACGAGAGCGCCGAGGACGGGATGCCGAGCGTGACCTCGGGGCCCGACGGCAACAGCGTCAGCAGCGCGCGGCCCTGGTCGCGCAGGGCGATGCCGTCCTCACCGGCCTGGGCCCAGTCGTACTCGCCCGCGGCGTCGGCCGGAGGGAGGGGGGCAAGGAGCAGCAGCGGGGTCATGTCGGGGGTGTCGGAAAAGCCGGTGATTGTAGGAGGGTGGCTTACAAGTTGTTGCTATTGTTTGAATAGCATATCTTGCAGAGACTACGTGCGTTTGACGGTGTTTTGATCAGAGAAAAGCAAACCGGCCTCAGGGTTTTGCCGGGGGCATGGTGGCGCCCGCGCCACGGGTGCGCCAGACGGTGGTCACGGCCAGGCCCTTGCGAAAGAGCAGCGAGTGCTCCTCGACCCAGGTGCGGTCCAGCCGCAGCCGGCCATACACCTCGAAATACTGGGTGCCCACGCCGTGCTGCGCCGCGTTGAAACGCGAGCCGCCGCTGGGCAGGCCGGCGTTGGCTTCCTCGATGTTCTTGAAGAAGGAGCGGGTGCGCCGCTCCACCAGCTGGCGCGCGCTGGCGATGCCCAGCGATTCGACGCTCGCGCTGATGGCCTCGGCGCTGGCCGTGTTGAGGTTGAGCGTGGTGCGCTCCGGCAGGATCGTCACGTAGGGCTCGAGCGCGGCGGCGGTGGCGGGCGAGAGGCCGAGCCACACCAACTGCGCGACCTCCTGCGGCATCAGCGGGGCGGCGCCGGTGTCGGCGCTGGCATCGCCACCGCCGCTGCTGCCGCCACCGCCGCTACCGCCTGAGGCGGCGTCGGTGCTGCCGGTGTGCAGCGCGCTCGCGAGCCGCGCGGTCATCTGGGTCAGCTCGCCCGCCGGCAGGCCGAGCAGGTTGAAGAGGCGCGTGAAGGTGGCAACGCTGGCCGGCACCGGCTTGCCGGCGTCCACCAGCGACAGCACGTTGAGCTTGGACTGCGCATCGACGATGCGGCCCGACAGGAAGGCGTCGGGCAGGCCTTCGAGGTTGTCGCTGGCCACGTTCTTCTCCGCCGAGAGAAAGCTCGTGAGGCGGGCTTCTTCGAGCGGCACGGCCCACGGCTCGCCGAGGTGGTCGGGGCCGCCGGCGCGGCCGTCTTCGCCGAGGATCAGGCGCGACCAGTCGAGCGCGCCGATCAGCACCCAGGCCGCCTGCACGCGCGCGCGCTCGGCGCCTTCGACTTCGGCGGAGCGCCACTGCTGCCAGAGCGCGGCGGCGGAAAAGGTGGCGACCAGCATCACGGTCAGCATGGCGGCGAGCAGCGCGGCGCCGGACTGGCGGCGTGTGCTTGCCGTGCGACTTGGTCGCGGCGCGGTCATGAGCGCGGCCCTCCGAGCGTCGGCCGGACCCAGTCGCGCGTGAGCGTGCCCGAGAGCCCGTCGCCGGGCGGCAGGTTCAGCACGAGCCGCACGCCGTCGGGCATGGCGACGAGTGCGCCGGCCGGGTTGGACGGGTTCGCCGCCGCCACGGGCAGCGGCTCCGCCGGCACCCAGGCGTTGTTGCGGAAGTACGCGAGCTGCCAGCTGTTGACCGGCATCAGCGCGACATCGGTGGCGCCGCCGGTGGGCGCGGCGCCATCCTGCGCCCACGCGGCCGCGAGGTTCCAGGCCTGCACCCATTCGCCGCGCGTGGCGAAAGGCGCCGACTGCCAGCGCCGCCAGCGCGTGCCGTCGGCGCCGGGGCGCAGCGTCCAGGCGACGACCTGCACGGTCGGCGTGCTGGTGTCGCTGCCGCGGCGCGTCATGCGCAGCACGCGGCCGTCCCAGTCGATCGGGCGGGTCTGCGCGAGCAGGGTGATGGCGTCGAGGTCGGCGCTCCACTGCGCGAGCGTGGCCTGCAGCGTGAGCACCGCGTCGGCGCGCTGCTGGTTCTGCGTGGTGGCGCGCGACATGCTGTCCAGGCCGCGCCAGCTCACGAGCGCGAGCAGCGCCATCACCGCGATGGCGACCAGCAGCTCGATCAGCGTGAAGCCGCGTGCGCGCGAAGGCTTCGTCATCAGACGCGCCCCACCACAGTCGACACGCGCAGCAGCGGTGCGCTGCCTTCGTCGCGCACCTGCACGTCGACGCGCCGGAAATTCGGGTTGAGCGTGGGCACCGTCGTGGTCGTCACCAGGAAGGTGAGACCGGCCTGCAGGCAGATGGAGCCCGAGTCGCCGACGGCCGGCATCTGCCGCGACAGGCGCGCCTTGGCGAGTTCGTTTTCGGCGCACAGGCCGGCCAGCACGAGGTCGGACTGGCGCTGCGCATTGCGCGTGAGCGACATCGTGGCCTGCGAGCCGGCCGCCAGCGCGAGCGCGACGATGCCCAGCGCGATCAGCACCTCGACCAGCGTGAAGCCATGGCTGGAGCTGGCGCGCCGCAGCCGTTGCGTCATGGCACGGCGAACACGGTGAAGGGCCGCAGCCCGTCGGTCGCGACGCGCAGCACGCGCGCGGGCGGGCCGTCGCTGTGCAACATGACCTGCTGCGCCGGAATGATGGGGTCGGGCCCGAGCTGCAGCGCCGCCACCGGCGTGTCGCCGCCCAGCATGGGCTGGGCCGTGATGCCTGCGTGGGTCCAGCCGGTGGGCAGCGCGTCGGCGGGCAGGCCGTCGAAGACGAAGCCGCCGCCTTCGACGAGGCGCCAGCGCACCATGACGCCGCTGGCGCGCGACTGGGCGCGGGCCGATTCGAGCAGGGCGGCGAGGCGGTCGGCCTCGCGGTCGAGCGCGGCGGCGTTGGTGTCGCGCATCGCGAAGCTCACGCTGGCGGTCGCGATGGCGATGATCGCGATCACCACGATCAGCTCCAGCAGCGTGAAGCCACGCGCTGCGCGAGGCGGTGGCAGCACCACGCGGCCGGGGGCGATGCGCTTACTGCCAGCTGCCGATGTCGGCATTCTTGCCCTCGCCGCCGCTCTGTCCGTCGGCGCCGAAGGAGAGCACGTCGATTTCGCCCTTGATGCCGGGGTTCATGTACTGGTACGGATGGCCCCAGGGGTCGTTGGGCAGCTTCTCGACGTAGGGCTTCCAGTTGGGCGCGGCCGGGCCCGCGGTGGGGCGGGTCAGCAGCGACTGCAGGCCCTGCTCGGCGGTCGGGTAGCGCTGGTTGTCGAGGCGGTAGAGCTTGAGGGCCTGCATCAGGTTGTTGATGTCGGTGCGGGCGGCGGTGACGCGGGCGTCGTCGGCGCGCTCGATCACGTTCGGCACGATCAGCGCAGCGAGCACGCCGATGATGACAAGCACCACCATGAGTTCGATCAGCGTGAAGCCGCGTTGTGCGGTGCGGGAGACGGAACGAAGGAGTTTGTTCATAGCTTGCGGGGACATGAGGCGGTAAGCGCGCTGCATGATAATCCGCGGCCATGACAAGTCCTTACTCCGCAGCCCGCTGGCATGCCCCACTTGCAACGACGGGGCTTTGGGCGTTGGCCGCGGGCGCCGCGGTGTTCTGGGCGCTGCGGCTGGCCTCGCCGGCCGACGCCGTGGCTGCGGCGGCCACGATGCCGCGCGCACCGGTCGCGGCCGATGCCGAGGCGGTGGCCCGGTTGCTGGGCGTGGTCACGGTGACGTCGAACGCGCCCGTGGCGCCGGAGGCCGCGAGCCGCTTCGCGCTGTCGGGCGTGGTGGCGGACCCGTCGAACCAGGGCGCGGCGCTGATCTCGATCGACGGCAAGCCGCCGCGGCCGTTCCGCGTCGGCTCGAAGGTCGGCGAGAGCTATGTGCTGCAGTCGGTGGGCGTGCGCGCGGCCACGCTCGGTGCCCAGCGCGACGGGCCGGCGGCGTTCACGCTGCAGCTGCCGGTGCGTGCGCCGCTGAGCATGGGGCTTCCGACGCCACCTGCTGGTCTGCCGTCGGTGTCGCCGGCTGTGCCTGCCGGCCCGTTGCCGGCCACGATGCCGGCAGTGGTGATGCCGCCGCAGCAGCAGTTGCAACCTGCCGCCACGGCGGGCGCCGCGATGGAGCCACCGCCGCAGGCGCAGACCCCTGCGCAGTAAGCGCAGCGGTCGCTTTCTTTCTCTTTTCTTCTTTTCTTCAGGCCTGAAGGAACAGGCGGTAGGCCGGGTTGGCCGTTTCCTCGACGCAGGGATAGCCCAGCGTTTCGAGGAAGCTGTCGAAGGCCGCCGACTCTTCGGCCGGCACCTGCAGGCCCACGAGGATGCGCCCGTAGTCGGCGCCCTGGTTGCGGTAGTGGAACAGGCTGATGTTCCAGTTCGGCCGCATCAGGCTCAGGAACTTGAGCAGCGCACCCGGGCGCTCGGGGAACACGAAACGCAGCAGGCGCTCGTCGTGCGCCAGCCCGGTGCGGCCGCCCACCAGGTGGCGCAGGTGCTCCTTGGCGAGCTCGTCGTGCGTGAGGTCGAGCGCGTCGAAGCCGTGCTCGATGAAGACCTTCGCGATGGTGGCCGACTCGCCACGCGCCGAGGTCGTGAGGCCGACGAACACGTGGGCCTTGGCGGCATCGCTGATGCGGTAGTTGAACTCGGTCACGTTGCGCGGCGCACCGCCGGCGGGCAGCTGGCTGATGAGTTCGCAAAAGCGACGGAAGCTGCCGCGCTCTTCGGGGATGGTCACGGCGAACAGCGCTTCGCGTTCCTCGCCGACCTCGGCCCGCTCGGCCACGAAGCGCAGCCGGTCGAAGTTCATGTTGGCGCCGCACAGGATCGCCGCGTAGGTTTCGCCTTGCCGGCCATGCTCGGCCGCGTACTGCTTGATGGCGGCCACGGCCAGCGCGCCGGCCGGCTCGACGATGCTGCGCGTGTCGACGAACACGTCCTTGATGGCGGCGCAGACCGCATCGGTGTCGACCGAGATGTAGCTGTCGACCAGGTTCTGCGCGATGCGGAAGGTTTCCTCGCCGACCAGCTTGACGGCCGTGCCGTCGGAGAACAGGCCGACGTCGGGCAGGTTCACGCGCTGGTGCGCGGCGACCGATTGCATCATCGCGTCGGAGTCGTTCATCTGGACGCCGATCACCTTGATCTCGGGCCGCACGGCCTTGATGTAGTTGGCCACGCCGGAGATGAGGCCGCCGCCACCGATCGCCACGAACACCGCGTCGAGCGGACCTTGGTGCTGGCGCAGGATTTCCATCGCGATGGTGCCCTGGCCCGCGATGACGTCGGGATCGTCGAAGGGATGGACGAAGGTCAGGTTCTGCTGCGTCTGCAATTCGAGCGCATGCAGGTAGGCGTCGGAATAGCTGTCGCCATGCAGCACGATCTCGCCGCCGAAACCACGCACTGCATCGATCTTCAATTGCGGCGTGGTCACGGGCATCACGATCACGGCGCGCGTGCCGAGCTTGCGCGCACCGAGCGCAACGCCTTGCGCGTGATTGCCGGCCGATGCGCAAATCACCCCGCTCGCCAATTGCGCTTTGCTCAGGTGCGCCATCTTGTTATAGGCACCGCGCAGTTTGAAACTGAATACGGGTTGCTGGTCCTCGCGCTTGAGCAACACGGTATTGCCGAGCCGCTCGCTGAGCGCGCGCGCCTTCTCCAGAGCGGACTCGACGGCCACGTCGTAGACCCGCGCATTGAGGATTTTTCTGAGATAGTCGGCGGGCGTTAACGCCGCTGTAACGGGTGCATTGCGCAAGATCTTTTCCAGGGAGTTTTCATTTGCTAACCATCAATCATAAGAGGCATCGGTATTGCATGCGGGGAATGGCATGGACACAAATGTCATAAACCTATTCCGCAAGGCGCCTGCTGCAAATGATTCCGGTTTTTTTGCGCGCACCTATCCCGCGATTCATACGCCCGCTAATTCACTAACAGTTGGGCAGAATTTGTTATCAGTTTCTGTCAGTGACCTTTCGAAGGGACTGATGCAGGCCGAGGCCGCGCGCGTGCAACGCGGCGAAATCGGACGGCCCACATGGCAGGTCATGGGCAACAGATTGCGTGCGCACATCGTTCCGTTGCTGGGCGATGTGCCGGTGGCTGTGTTCACGACTACGGACGTGCAGCGCCTGATCGATCACCTCGGCGAACAAGGCTTCACCAGCACGACGATCGCGCAATACCTCGTGTTGCTGCGCAAGGTGGTCATGCATGGCGTGCACGTCGGTGCGTTGCGCGAGGCCCCCGTGTTCCCGAAGGTCAAGGTGCGCAGCCAGCCGCGCGGCAGCTTCAGCGTGGCGGAGTACCGTGCGCTGATCGCGGCGGCGCGCAGCTTGCGCGGCCATTCGCACCCGGTGCTGGATCGGCTGACGGCCGGCGAACGTTTCTGGATCGCTCGCGAATTGCTTGTCATGCCCGACGAGCTGCCGTGGCTGATCCGCTGGATGGTCAACACCTTCGTGCGCCCCAGTGACATCAAGCTCATGAAGCACAAGCACATCGAGGTGGTGCGAGGCAAGCATGTCTACCTGCGGATGAACCTGCCGGAGACCAAGCGGCACAGCCAGCCCATCGTGAGCCTGCGACCTGCCGTTCGTGTCTATGAATGTCTGCGCGCGTACCGCGAGACGCATGGCTGCGGCGGGGCGGAAGACTACATCTTCATGCCGCACCTGAAGAACCGCGAGCACGCGCTGGCGGTTCTCAATTTCTTCTTTCACTGGGTGCTCGAAAAGACCGGGCTCGAGAAAGGACCGCTGGGTCAGTCGAGGACGCTGTACTGCTTGCGCCATACGGCCATCACGTTGCGGCTCTTGTATGGGCAGGGGATCGACATGCTGACGCTGGCGCGCAACGCGCGAACGAGCGTCAACATGGTCGAGCGTTTCTACGCATCGGTGCTGAGCGGAGAAATGAATGTGGGGCTGCTGCAGAGCAGGCGTGGCCGGATGAATTGAGGAAGGACAAAAAGCCGCCCGGCTTGAACCGGGCGGCTTGAGTGTTTGCAGATTCAAACTGGCGTGGGCCAGCATGTGAATCGACAGTGAACGATCAGAAGGCGTGACGGATGCCGAAGTCGTAGCCCGTCGAGGTCTTCGGCGTGAAACCGTTGCCGGTGCCTTGGAAGCTCGGGCCACCGACGGTCAGCGATGCGCCGTTCTTGTTGCTCACGCGAGCAACGGTGGCGTACAGGGCCGTGCGCTTCGACAGGTTGTGCACGTAGCCGATCGCCAGCTTGTTGGCCTTCTTGTCGGCGGGCAGCACTTCCCACGGGTTGCGGGCAACCAGGTTCTCGTCGTACTTGACGCTCGAGTACGAAGCGCGGATCAGGCCAGCACCGACCGGCACGGTCACGCCGAGCAGGTAGCCGGTCAGGTCGATGTCGGGACGGCCGCCGAGGTACGGTTCGACTTCGTAGTCAACCTTGTTCTTGGCGCGCGACAGTTCACCGAACAGCTTCACGGGACCGAAGTCGTACGAAGCGCCCAGGTTCAGCGTGTTGACCTTGGTGGTCGTGCCGACGTAGAACTGGTCACCCACGGTGCTGCTGCCATAGGCCAGCGCAACGTCCAGGGGGCCGTTGGCGTAGCCGAAGCGACCGCCGACATAGCGACCGGTGCGCGAGGCGTTTTCCGCGAGGGGCGTTGCGGTGCCGGGGCTGTACTTGGTCTTCTCGTGGAAGCCGTACATCACCTGGCCGTAGAAACCGCCCAGGTTCGGCGGCAGGAAGTAGCCGATGCTGTTGCCGGCGCGAACGTAGTTGCTGCCACCAGCATCGGGGAGCTGCGGAACGTTCTTGAGGGCATCGGGAAGCTTCTTGCCGTCGGCATAGCCGGTGAAGCCGCCGAATGCGCCATTGGCTGTGTTGACCAGGTTGGAGCCGACGCCATTGGTGCCGAACGGGTCGAACACGGTGTCGTTCCAGAACGTCGGGGTGTAGTCGCGGCCGAGGCGGACTTCACCGAACCCGCCCGACAGGCTCACGGTCGAACGGCGCGTGAATGTCGAGACGCCCGTCTGGCCGTCGTCGTTGCTGATCGGGGCTTCGAGCCAGAAGCTGGCGGCCAGGCCACCACCGAGGTCTTCCGTGCCACGGAAGCCCAGGCGGCTGGAGTTGTAGCCCGAGTGAGCCAGTTCGCGGCGGCTTGCCTTGATGCTGCCGCGGTTCAGGTAGAACGGGTTGTAGATGGGGAAGCCCAGCCTGTCGTACGTGACGCCATTGCCCAGGTCCCGCGAGGTGGACGAGTAGCCGCTGATCGACGCGTCGACCACACCAAACAGCGTGACGGACGACTGAGCCGAGGCAACACCGGCAACAGCCAGGGCAGCCAGAGCAGCTGCCCTTTCGCAGTGGACGGCTAGAGTGGTGCGGCCATCGAGGCGCACAAAGAAAAAAGCCCCGAGTCTTGCGACTCGGGGCTAAATCCACCAATTGGAAGGGTGGAGGAGACAACTGGGTGCGCACCATGAAGTGCGCAGCAATGAAATAGAGTATACCCACCCTTTGTTGCGATGCAACAAGCAGGCGATGCTTTTCCCACACACAAGTTGATGTTTGGTGCGCATTTTTCCGCACGAATTCATCCCAATTGGAGCTGAACACCATGGAATGCACAGTAAGTTGGACCGGTGACGCAGGCACCCGATCGGCCATGGGCTTCGTGGCCGAGACCGGCAGCGGCCATGTCCTGATGATGGACGGCGCCCCGGATGCGGCCAAGCCCGAGAACGGCGGCCAGAACCTGGCCGCGCGGCCGATGGAAACCGTGCTCGCTGGCACGGGTGGTTGCACGGCCTACGACGTGGTGCTCATATTGAAGAGGGGGCGTCATCGCGTCGAGCGCTGCAGCGTCAAGCTGACCAGCGAGCGCGCCGAGAAGGATCCCAAGGTCTTCACGAAGATCCACATGCACTTCACCGTGGCGGGCAAGGGCATTCCGGCCGCCGCCGTGGAGCGGGCGATCGCCCTCAGCCACGAAACCTACTGCTCCGCCAGCATCATGTTGGCGAAGACGGCGGAAATCACGACCAGCTTCGATCTGATCGAGACCTGAAACTCCGGGTGGCGGTGCGCCGGAGCCTCAGATCCGGTGCGCGACGGTCGTCATGACCCGCGATGCCAGGCGCATCAGGGCCTTGGCCGGGGCCGGCAGTTCCGCGGCGCCCGCGTCGACGGCCTGCGTGGCATGGCGGGCTTCGTCGATCTTCATTTGCTCGACCACGGCGCGGGACGCGTGATCGGTCGACGGCAGGCGGTCCAGGTGGCTTTCGAGGTGTGCTTCCACCTGCCGTTCGGTCTCGGCGACGAAGCCGAGACTCAAGGGATCGCCCAGGCGTCCGGCAATCAGGCCAAGACCGAAGGCGCCTGCATACCAGAGTGGATTCAGCAGGGACGGGCGGGCGCCCAGGTCGTCCAGCCGTTGCCGGGTCCAGGCCAGGTGATCGGTTTCTTCATGCGCGGCTTCCAGGAAGTGCGCGCGCAACGCCGGGTCCCGCGCCACGGCGGCCTGGGCGGTGTACAGCGCCTGGGCACAGACTTCGCCGACATGGTTCACGCGCATCAGCGCACCGGCCTCGCGGCGCTCCGATTCGCTCAATTCACCTTGCGGCTGGATCGCGGGCGGAAGCGCCCGGGTGGCGTGAGATCGGGCAAAAAGCGTGCGCAAAGCCGCATCGGCGGCAGTCAGGGCGGGGTCGAGCAGGGCGGTCATGGGTCTATTTGAACGCACCTGTCCGGGGATGCAAGGACAGCACATTTCGTTTCATATCGTGGCAAAACCACCCGTCTAAGTCCTTTGTTGCACGACTGCAACGAAACACACGGGGCTTCCAAGATTTAGGGCGATTTGTTTTGCCCTGCCGCAGCGGCTCTGGTGCAATAGCATCAACTTCCCAAAAGGAGGTTGGCCCGGGGTCCGGTGGGAGCACAAAAGTGCCAGTCACGGTGAGCCCTTCGCACCGGAGCCCTATGTTTAACCTTGGAGAAACTTGCAATGAAAAAATCTCTAGTTGCTCTGGCTGCCCTGGCTGTTGCCGGTGTTGCCTCGGCTCAGTCGTCCGTCACGCTGTTTGGTGTGGTCGACGCGTCGATCAGCGGCTACTCGTCCACCTCGCGTGACCTGAACGGTGCCACCTTCCTGAACCCGTTCTACCTGAACAAGGGCAGCGTCAAGGCAAGCCGTCGCGAACTGGCTAACTCGGGCTACAACTCCAGCCGTCTGGGCTTCCGTGGTACGGAAGACCTGGGTGGTGGCCTGGCAGCCAGCTTCTGGCTCGAAGCCCCGATCACCAACGACAACGGCCAAGAAGGTGTTGCAACGTTCGCACGTCGCTCGACCGTGAGCCTGTCGGGTGGTTTCGGTGAAATCCGCCTGGGTCGTGACTACACCCCGACGTTCTGGAACGACACCGTGTTCGATCCGTTCGGCACCAACGGCGTTGGCACCAACCTGATCTCGACGGCTAACGGCGGCTTCGGTGGCTTCGGTACCCCCGCTGCTTCGACCGCTCCGTTCGCCAACGTTGGCAACAACAACTACGTGCGCGCCAGCAACACGATCGGCTACTTCCTGCCGCCGAACCTGGGTGGTTTCTACGGTCAAGTGATGTATGGCTTCGCTGAGAAGACCAAGTACAGCCCTGGCCTGGCAACGCCTGATGTGGCTAACAGCCAGCGTCAAGGTCGTTACGTCGGCGGCCGCTTCGGCTACGCCAACGGTCCCCTGGACGTTGCGCTGGCTTATGGCAGCAGCACCGTGGGTGACAACTACTACCCCGGCACGACCGACAAGGTCAACACGCTGAACCTGGGCGCTTCGTACGACTTCGGTCCCGTGAAGCTGTTCGGTGAACTGTCGCGCGCCAAGAACAAGCGTGACTACGAAGTCACCCCGTTCGCTGGCGGCCGTGCTGACACGGACCTGACCGGCTACCTGCTCGGCGTGACCGTGCCGGTTGGCGCTGGCCTGATCCGCGCTTCGTACTCGAGCGTCAAGTACGACCTGAACCAGCCTGCAGTGCTGTTCCAGCCCGCAGTTGCTGACCCGAAGGCCAACAAGCTGGCTATCGGCTACGTGCACAACCTGTCGAAGCGCACGGCTCTGTACGCTACCGTTGCTCGCGTGAGCAACAAGAACGGTGCTTCGCTGACCGTCGGCGGCCCGGCTTTCGTGACCACGGGTGGCTTCACCCCGAAGACCTCGACCGGCTACGACTTCGGTATCCGTCACGCTTTCTAATTTGATGCTGGCGCAAGCCAGCTTCGAATCGAAAGACTGAAAGCCACCCGGCGCAAGCCGGGTGGCTTTTTCTTTTGGCGCGCGCCTGTTCTCACTCGTAAAAATTGCGCCTCCACCCCCGGGGAACCCCCGTGCGGGCACGCTGCTTGCACTGCTAGCATGCCGCGATCACTCTTGTTGCTGAATGACTGCCTTTGTACTGCGCCGCCTGATCCAGGCCGTGATCGTGATGATCGCGGTTGCGTTCATTGCCTTCCTCCTCTTTCAATATGTCGGCGACCCGGTCGTGTTCCTGCTGGGGCAGGATGCCAAGCCCGACCAGATCCGTGAAATGCGCGCCGCATTGGGGCTCGACCGACCCTTCTTCGTGCAGTTCTGGCACTTCCTCGTCAACGCCGCACAGGGCGAATTCGGACTGAGCCTGCGCCAGGGCGCCAAGGTGTCGCGCCTGATCGGCGAGCGCTTCCCGGCCACGCTCGAACTCGCACTCGTGGCCGCGGCCCTGGCCCTGTTCGTCGGCATTCCGATGGGCGTATACACCGCCCTGCGCCGTGGCACCTTCATGAGCCAGGTGTTCATGACCGTGTCGCTGCTCGGCGTGTCGCTGCCCACCTTCCTCATCGGCATCCTGCTGATCCTGGTCTTCGCGGTGACGCTGGGCTGGTTCCCGAGCTTCGGGCGCGGTGACACGGTGCAGTTCGGCTGGTGGACCAGCGGGCTCTTCAAGGCCGACGGCTGGCACCACATCATCCTGCCGGCGGTGACGCTGGCGATCTTCCAGCTCACGCTGATCATGCGGCTGGTGCGCGCCGAGATGCTCGAGGTGCTGCGCACCGACTACATCAAGTTCGCGCGCGCACGCGGCCTGTCGAACCGCGCGATCCACTTCGGCCACGCGCTCAAGAACACGCTGGTGCCGGTCATGACCATCACCGGCCTGCAGCTCGGTGGCCTGATTGCCTTCGCGATCATCACGGAGTCGGTGTTCCAGTGGCCCGGCATGGGGCTGCTTTTCATCCAGGCCGTGACCTTCGCGGACATCCCCGTGATGGCCGCCTACCTGTGCCTGATCGCGCTGATCTTCGTGGTGATCAACCTCGTGGTCGACCTGTTGTACTTCGTGGTCGATCCCCGGCTGCGCGTGGGCAAGGCGGGAGGCCATTGAGGTGAGTGTCGCAACAGCTGCCGCAGCGCCGCGCCTGCAGGCCTCCGGCCGGGCCTTCGCGCACATCGCCAGCTTCTATCCCGAGATCACGGCCTTTCGCCGCGACCTGCACGCCCACCCCGAGCTCGGCTTCGAAGAGGTCTACACGGCGGGCCGCGTGCGCGAAGCACTGCGAGCTTGCGGCGTGGACGAGATCCACGAGGGCATCGGCAAGACCGGTGTCGTCGGCGTCATTCGTGGCAAGTCGACGGCCAGCGGCCGCATGATCGGCCTGCGCGCCGACATGGACGCGCTGCCCATGCGCGAGGACAACGACTTCGGCTGGCGCTCCGCCAACGACGGCCTGATGCACGGCTGCGGCCACGACGGCCACACCGCCATGCTCGTCGGCGCCGCGCGCTACCTGGCCGAGACGCGCGACTTCGACGGCACCGCCGTGCTGATCTTCCAGCCCGGCGAAGAAGGCTTGGCCGGTGCGCGCGTGATGATCGAAGACGGCCTGTTCGACCGCTTCCCGGTGAACGCCGTCTACGCCATGCACAACTGGCCCGCGATGCCGGCCGGCACCGTCGGCATCAACCGCGGCGCGATGATGGCCGCGGCCGATCGCGTGACGATCGAGATCAAGGGCAAGGGCGGCCACGGCGCGCATGCCTACCAGACCATCGACCCCGTCGTGGTGGCCGCGCACATCATCACCGCGGCGCAGACCATCGTGTCGCGCAGCGTGCGTCCCATCGACGCGGCCGTCGTCAGCATCTGCGCCGTGCAGGCCGGCGACCTCGGCGCCATGAGCGTGATCCCGGGCGAGGCCACGCTGGTCGGCACCGTGCGCACCTTCAGCGCGCGCGTGCAGGCGCAGGTCGAGCAGCGGCTGAGCGAGCTGTGCACGGCCATTGCTGCCGGCTTTGGCGCGACCGCGACGATCAAGTACGAACGCATCTACCCGGCCACGATCAACACCGCGCCCGAAGCGATGTTCGCGGCCGACGTGGCGCAGGCGCTGGTCGGCGCGAAGAACGTCGATCGCAACCTGGAGCCCAGCATGGGCGCCGAAGATTTCTCTTTCATGCTGCAGAAGAAGGCCGGTGCCTACCTGCGCATCGGCCAGGACGCCCGCAGCGGCGCCTTCCTGCACAACAGCCGCTACGACTTCAACGACGAGATCCTGCCGCTGGGCGCCGCATTGCATGCGGGCCTGATCGAGCAGGGCATGCCGCTGGCTGCTACCCGCAGCCTGCAGCCAGGGAAAGCCGCCGCCACCGCGGCGCCGTGATGTGTTCGATTTCAACCCGAGGAGTGTTCCCATGAGTTTCAAGAAGCAAGCGGCTGCGGTCGCTGTCCTGTGCGCTCTGAGCGCCGTCAGCATGGTCGCCAGCGCGCAGACCATCCGCATCGCGAACCAGGGCGACGCCCTGTCGCTCGACCCGCACTCGCTCAACGAGTCGCTGCAACTGAGCGTCACCGCCAACGTCTATGAAACTCTCGTGGGCCGCAACAAGGACCTGAGCCTGGCACCGCTGCTGGCCACGAGCTGGAAGCAGACCTCGCCGAACGTGTGGCGCTTCGAACTGCGCAAGGGCGTGGTGTTCCACGACGGCACGCCGTTCAGCGCCGACGACGTGGTGTTCAGCTTCGCGCGTGCGCAGGGCGACGGCTCCGACATGAAGGCCACGCTCAGCGAGATCAAGGCCGTGCGCAAGGTCGGCGACCTCGCCGTCGAAATCGAAACCAACGGCCCCTTCCCGATCCTGCCCGACGTGATCTCGCTCACCATGATCATGAGCAAGAAGTGGTGCGAGGAAAACCAGGCCACCAAGCCCGTCGACCGCCGCAAGGGCATCGAGAACACCGCCTCGTTCAAGGCCAACGGCACCGGCCCGTTCCGCGTGCGCGAACGCCAGCCCAACGTGCGCACCGTGTTCACGCGCAACGGCACCTACTGGGGCAAGATCGACGGCAACGCGCAGGAGATCGTGTTCACGCCCATCGCCAACCCCGCGACCCGCGTGGCCGCGCTGGTCTCCGGCGAAGTCGACGTGATGGAGCCCGTGCCCGTGCAGGACATCGCGCGCATCAACGCCGCGCCCAACGCCCGCGTCATCACCGGCCCCGAGATGCGCACCATCTTCCTGGGCATGGACCAGAAGCGCGACGAGCTGCAGTACTCGAACGTGAAGGGCAAGAACCCGTTCAAGGACAAGCGCGTGCGCCAGGCCTTCTACCAGGCCATCGACATCGCCGGCATCCAGCGCACCGTGATGCGCGGCGCCTCCAAGCCCACCGCGCTGCTCGTCGGCCCGGGCATCAACGGCTGGACCGCCGACCAGGACAAGCGCTTGCCTTTCGACGTCGATGCCGCCAAGAAGCTGCTCACCGAAGCTGGCTACCCCAACGGCTTCGAAGTCTCGATGAACTGCCCGAACGACCGCTACGTCAACGACGGCCAGATCTGCCAGAGCGTGGCCGCCAACCTCGCGAAGATCGGCGTCAAGATCAACCTCGTGGCCGAGACCAAGGGCACCTACTTCCCGAAGATCCTGCGCCGCGACACCAGCTTCTACATGCTGGGCTGGACCCCGACCACCTACGACTCGCACAACGCGCTGAGCTCGCTCACCTCGTGTCCCGACGACAAGGGCACGGGCCAGTTCAACCTGGGCGCCTACTGCAATCCGAAGCTGGACGAGCTGACCAAGAAGATCCAGTCCGAGTCGGACAAGGCCAAGCGCAACGAGATGATCAAGGAAGCCTTCAAGGTCCACACCGACGACATCGGCCACCTGCCGCTGCATCAGCAGTCGCTGGCCTGGGGCGTGAGCAAGAAGGTCGAGCTGGTGCAGCTGGCCGACAACTTCATGTACTTCAAGTGGATGAGCATCAAGTAAGTCGACCGTGGGCCGCTGCCTGAGCGGCCCGACCATGGGCCCGCTTCTTGCGGGCCCATTCTTTTTTGCTTCACGATGAAAAATAACTCCCACGCGGCCCGGCGATGAAAAAAACCCTTGCTCGCTGGCTCGACAGCGATGTCGGCTACAGCTTCCGCACCTCACCGGTGGCGATCGCAGCCGCCGTCATTGCGCTGGTGTGCGTCTTCTGTTCGGTGTTCGCCGGATGGGTGTCGCCGCACAACCCCTTCGACCTCGCCACCCTCGAACTCGGCGACGCCCGCCTGCCACCGGCGTGGAGCGCCGAAGGCTCCACCAAATACATCCTCGGCACCGACGACCAGGGCCGCGACATTCTTTCGGCCGTGATCTACGGCGCCCGCATCTCGCTGATCGTCGGCGTGGTGTCGGTGGTGCTGTCGGTCGTCGTCGGCGTGGTGCTCGGCCTGCTGGCCGGCTTCTTCGGCGGCTGGCTCGATTCCTTCCTCATGCGCGTGTGCGACGTGATGCTGTCGTTCCCGCCCATCCTGGTCGCGCTGCTCATCGCCGGCGTCGGCCGCGCGCTCTTTCCGGGCGCGCACGAGTCGCTGGCCTTCGGCGTGCTGATCATCTCGATCTCGCTCACGGGCTGGGTGCAGTACGCGCGCACCGTGCGCGGCTCCACGCTGGTGGAGCGCAACAAGGAATACGTGCAGGCCGCGCGCGTCACTGGCGTGGCGCCGCTGCGCATCATGCTGCGCCACGTGCTGCCCAACGTGATGGGGCCGGTGATGGTGCTGGCCACCATCCAGGTCGCGACCGCGATCATCACCGAGGCCACGCTCTCGTTCCTGGGCGTCGGCGTGCCGCCGACCTCGCCTTCGCTGGGCACGCTCATCAGCATCGGCAACCAGTACCTGTTCTCGGGCGAATGGTGGATCACGGTGTTCCCGGGCCTGATGCTGGTGCTCATCGCACTCAGCGTGAACCTGCTCGGCGACTGGCTGCGCGACGCGCTCAATCCGCGCTTGCGCTGAACAGAAAAGGAGAACGCCTCATGACGCTGCTCCAGGTCAAAGACCTCGTCGTCGAATTTCCGAACCGCCGCGGCACGCTGCGCGCGCTCGACCGCATTTCCTTCGACATCGCGCCCGGAGAAATCCTCGGCGTGGTGGGCGAATCAGGCGCGGGCAAGTCGCTCACCGGCGCGGCCATCATCGGCTTGCTCGAGCCGCCAGGCCGCGTGGCCGGCGGCGAGATCCTGCTCGAGGGCCAGCGCATCGACAACCTCGGTTTCGATGCGATGCGCCCCATCCGCGGTCGCAAGATCGGCGCGATCTTCCAGGATCCGCTGACCTCGCTGAACCCGCTGTACACCGTGGGCCGCCAGCTCATCGAGACCATCCGCACCCACCTGCCCGTGACCGAGTCGGAAGCGCGCAAGCGTGCCATCGGCCTGCTGCAGGACACCGGCATTCCCGCCGCCGAACAGCGCATCGACCACTTCCCGCACCAGTTCTCGGGCGGCATGCGCCAGCGCGTGGTGATTGCCCTGGCGCTCGCGGCCGAGCCCAAGCTCATCGTGGCCGACGAGCCGACCACCGCGCTCGACGTGTCGATCCAGGCGCAGATCATCCAGCTGCTCAAGCAGGTCTGCAAGGAACGCGGTGCGGCGGTGATGCTCATCACACACGACATGGGCGTGATCGCCGAAACCTGCGACCGCGTGGCCGTGATGTATGCGGGCCGCATCGCCGAGATCGGCCCGGTGCACGAAGTGATCCACCAGCCCGCGCACCCCTACACCTCGGGCCTGATGGCGTCGATCCCCGACATGACGAGCGACCGCGAACGGCTCAACCAGATCGACGGCGCCATGCCGCGGCTCAATGCCATCCCCACCGGTTGCGCCTACAACCCGCGCTGCCGGCGCACCTTCGCACGCTGCCTGACCGAACGGCCCGAGCTGATGCACGCGGGCGCCACGCGTGCCTCCTGCTGGCTGCACGACGCCGCCGACCCGCATGCGGGGCAGGCCGAGATCGCCGCGCAGCACCACGACGCCCTGGCGGCCGGCGAGCGCGCCACGCCCGAGGCGGCCGAACCCCTCGCAGAGGTGACCCGATGAGCGCCGTGATCGAACCCCGCAAGGACGCTGCGGCAGCAAAGACCAAGACCGGCGAGCCGCTCGTGGTCGCGCACGACCTCGCGCGCACCTTCGACGTGTCGCCGCCCTGGCTCAACCGCGTGCTCGAACGCAAGCCGCGCGTGCTGCTGCATGCTGTGGACGGTGTGAGCTTTTCCATCGAGCGCGGCAAGACGCTCGCACTGGTCGGCGAATCGGGCTGCGGCAAGAGCACCGTGGCGCGCCTTCTGGTGGGCCTGTATGCGCCCACGCGCGGCGGCCTGCAGTTCGACGGGCAGGACGCGCACGCCGCGTTCAAGACGCCTGAAGGCCGTCAGCTGCGCCGCCGCATCCAGATGATCTTCCAGGACCCCTACGCGAGCCTCAACCCGCGCTGGATCGTCGAGGACATCATCGGCGAGCCGCTGCGCGAGCACGGCATCCTGAGCGACAAGGACGCGCTTCGCCAGCGCGTGGGCGAGCTGCTGCAGTCGGTCGGCCTTTCGCCGCTGGACATGAGCAAGTACCCGCACCAGTTCTCGGGCGGCCAGCGCCAGCGCATCTCCATCGCGCGCGCGCTCGCCACGCAGCCCGAGTTCCTTGTGTGCGACGAGCCCACCTCGGCGCTCGACGTGAGCGTGCAGGCGCAGGTGCTCAACATCATGAAGGACCTGCAGCGCGAGCAGGGCCTGACCTACCTCTTCATCTCGCACAACCTCGCCGTGGTGCGCCATGTGGCCGACCAGGTCGGCGTGATGTACCTGGGCCGGCTGGTCGAGGTGGCCGACAAGCAGAAGCTCTTCGCCGAGCCGCAGCATCCGTACACCCGCATGCTGCTCGACGCGATCCCGCAGATGAAGCACACCGGCCGTGCGCGCACGCCGGTGCAGGGCGAAGTGCCGAATCCGCTGAACCCGCCGACCGGTTGCGCCTTTCATCCGCGCTGCCCGCATGCCAATGCGCGCTGCTCGTCGGAGCGGCCTTCGCTGTTGAGCCTGAAGGGCGTGCAGGTGGCTTGCCATGCCGTGGAGGAAGGCCGTTTGTGAGTGAAGGCGGCAGTCCGCAGGGCTGGCCGGCGGACAATTTTCCGTACCGGCCGCACCTGCGCTTCTGCTCGCTGGGCAATGAGAACGTGCGGGAGGTGATGGAGGGCTTTCGCCTCGCCTGCGAACGCCTCGGCTACACCACGAGCATCGCGCCGGGCCCGGGTGTCGACAACGACGACATCAACCTCTTCTTTTTCGCGATGGGCCTGAGCCTGCCCTCGGACGACGAGCTGCCGCCGAACGCGATCGTCGTCAACTTCGAGCCGGCCTTGCCCGCGTTGCTCGCGGAGATGCCCGGTTATCGACGGTTGCTGCAGCGTGCCCACGTGTGGGAGTACAGCCTCGAGAACATGGTGCACCACCCGGCGCTGGGCATCTACCGATCCGACTACGTGGGCCCGGGCTTCGAGCCGCTGGCCACGCCGCTGCTGCCGGAGTCCGAAGTGCTGGACGACGCACAGCAGGACATCGACGTCATCTTCTTCGGTGAGACGACGCCCCGGCGGCTGCAGGTGCTGGAGGCGCTGACTGCTGCGGGACTGCGCGTGGCCTATCCCTTCGGCACCGCCTGGACGCCGGCGCAGCGCGACGCTTTGCTGCCGCGCGCCAAGGTCGGGCTGAACATGCGCAAGGCCGACCACTCCAGCACGGTGGAGCTGCCGCGGCTGTCGATCCTGCTGCGGCATCGCAAGGCCGTGGTGTCGGAGCTGTATCCGCATTCCGAGATTCCGCAGGTGCTGCGCGATGCGGTCGAAGGGTGCACGAAGGACGAGCTGGTCGACCGCGTGTGCGCGCTGGTGGCCGATGCGCCACGGCGGCGCGCGCTGGAAGTCGCCGGGCCGCGGGCGTTGCAATCCTTGCCGCTGCAGCATGAGGTGCTGGCGGGGGCGATGCAGCGTTATCTTTCGGCGGCCCGGCAGCGATGGGTGGGACAGCAGGCACGGAATACGGCTGAGCCTGCCTCGCAGGTGTCCGTCCTGATGGTGATGCGAGACGACGAAGCGAACGTTGCGGAGGCTTTGGCATCGATCGCCGAGCAGAGCCTTGCACCGCACCAGATCATCGTGGTGGACGACGGCTCCACCGACGCCACCGTCGACGTGGTTCGCGCGCGCATGGCCGCCGACCCGCGGCTGGCGGGGTTGCAGCTGTTGCAGGCGCCCGTCCCGATGGGATGGGCAGCGGCTGCGCAGTGGGGGTTGATGCAGGCGCGCGGCGACACGCTGGCGCTGTGGGCACCGACCGTGCGCTGTGCGCCCGAGCGCCTGCAGGTGCAGTCCGCGTTCCTGCGGGCGTCGCCGGAGATCGGCGCGGTCGGCGCCTGGTACACCCGCGACGGCGACGCGGAACCGCCGACGCAGCGCCTGCCGGAGATGCACGACCAGATCCTGGCCGCGTTGCTGGCGCATCTGCCGCACGAACAACCGCTGCTGATGGGCGGCCTGATGCTGTCGCTGCCGCGCATCCAGCAACGCGGGCTCGGCTTCGACGCCACACTTGGCCGGTTCGCATGGCTCGGCCTGCTGCTGGAACTGGTGCGCGGCGGTGTGCGGCTCGCCAACCTCGGCATGAACCTGAGCCACCTGACGCGCCGCCATGCCGAGGGCCTCACGGAAACCGATGTGACGGCGCTGACCCGTGTGCGAGAGCGTCTGCTGCCCCTGGTCTTCCCCGACGTACCGTCCGCCGATGCGCAGCGGCTGGCCCGGCTCTACGGCCAGCAATGGGCGCCCGATGCCGACGATGCCACGGCGCTGCTGCGCGACATGGCGAGCGCCTGCGAGCGGCAGGGCGACGTCCACGCGACCACCGTGCTGCGCGGTGAGAGCCTGCGCGTGTTGGCGGTGTATGCGGAGAACAGGCGACTGGCGCCGGGCTACCTCGACACGCTGATGCGCGAGCCCTTGCTGCGCGATTTCCTGGCGCCGCTGGGCGAACGCCTGCGTGCATTCGTGCCGTGAACCATGGTGCTTGCGCCGGGCGGTGTGCGTAAACGCACTTTCCCAGCCCTCACTCTGTTGCACAGTCCCGGGTTGGCCCCGAATCCACACCCCCTGACACGATGACCTCCACCCCGATGACCCGCCTGCTCGGCCGCCGCGGCTTTCTCATGGGCTCGGCGCTGGGCGCCACCGCCGCGCTGGCGTCGATGACCGAGATCGCGTACGCGGCCGGCGCGTCATCCGCGCGCCGCATGCCCGTCATCTTCATCGGCCACGGATCGCCGATGAACGCGCTCGCGGACAACGCCTTCACGCGCCGCCTTGCGGCCTGGGGCCGCGAGCTGCCGCGCCCCACGGCGATCCTCAGCGTGTCGGCGCACTGGCTCAGCCAGGGCGCGACCGGGGTCACGGTGCAGACGCGGCCCAAGACGATCCACGACTTCGGTGGCTTTCCGCAGGCGCTGTTCGACATCGAGTACCCCGCACCGGGCCACCCTGCACTCGCGCGCGAAACGATCGGCGCCGTCAAGCAGGCGCCGGTGATCGCCACCGAGCAATGGGGGTTGGACCACGGCACCTGGACCGTGCTGAAGCACCTGTACCCGAAGGCCGACGTGCCGGTTTTCCAGCTCAGCATCGACTACGACAAGCCGGCGGCGTTCCACCATGCGGTGGGGCGCGACTTGGTGGCCTTGCGCGACCGGGGCGTGCTCGTGATGGGCAGCGGCAACGTGGTGCACAACCTGCGCGCCACCGACCGCGGCACGCCCGATGGGCTCAAGGCCAGCCGCCCGTGGGCGCAGTCGTTCGACGAGGCGGTGAAGGCCGCGCTGGCCGGCCGGGACGACCGCGCGCTGATCGGCTACGAGAAGCTCGAAGGGGCGTCGACCGCCGTGGCCACGCCGGACCACTACTTCCCCTTCCTGTATGCCCTGGGCGCTGCGGCGCCGGGCGAGCGTGCGAAGACGGTCTACGAAGGCTTCCAGTCGGGCACGCTCAGCATGCGCTGCCTCCAGTTCGGCTGAACGAAGGCCGCGCAGCCTTGCTGCGTTACTGCTCCTCGCCCCAGGCGAAGCCGTCGCGCGCAATCATGGCGCTCGACGCGCTGGGGCCCCAGGTGCCGGCCGCATAAGGGCGCGGGCCGCCGTCGGACTCCCAGGAGTCGATGAGCGGCTCGACCCAGCGCCAGGCTTCTTCCTGCTCGTCGCTGCGCACGAACAGGTTGAGGCGCCCGTCGATCACGTCCAGCAGCAGGCGTTCGTAGGCACCCACGCGCTCGGCGCCGAAGCGCTTGTCGAAGTCGAGGTCGAGCTGCACCGGTGCCAGTTGCGCGGCGCTGGCGTGGCCGTTGCCGCCGCGCTGGCGGTTGTCCTGCGCCTGCGCGAGCATGTGCAGCTCCAGGCCGTCTTTCGGCTGCAGGTTGATCACCAGCTTGTTCACGTTGCCCGCCGGTGCACGGTAGATGGCGTGCGGCGTGGGGCGGAAGTTGACCTCGATGCGCGCGTCGCGCGAGGCCAGCCGCTTGCCGGTGCGGATGTAGAAGGGCACGCCGGCCCAGCGCCAGTTGGCGATTTCGGTGCGCAGCGCCACGAAGGTCTCGGTGCGGCTGTCGGGGTTCACGCCCGGCTCGTCGCGGTAGCCCTGCACCCGCTCGCCGTAGGCCGTGCCGGCCGTGTACTGGCCGCGCACCGCGTGCAGGCCCAGGCTCTCGGGCGTCCAGGGCTTGAGGGCGCGCAGCACCTTGAGCTTCTCGTCGCGGATGGCGTCGGCGTGCGCGTTGATGGGCGGCTCCATGGCCACCGCGCACAGCAGCTGCAGCGCGTGGTTCTGCACCATGTCGCGCAGCGCGCCGGTCTGGTCGTAGAAGGCGCCGCGCTTTTCCACGCCCAGGTCCTCGGCCATGGTGATCTGGATGTTGGCGATGTGCTCGCGGCGCCAGATGGGCTCGAAGAGGGCATTGCCGAAGCGCATCGCGAACAGGTTCTGCACCGAAGGCTTGCCCAGGTAGTGGTCGATGCGAAAGACCTGCTTTTCCTCGAGCACCTTGCCCACCGCGGCGTTGATCGCGCGATTGGAGGCCAGGTCGTGGCCCAGCGGCTTCTCGAGCACGACGCGGGTGCGCGGGCCGTTGAGCCCGGCGGCGGCGATCTGCTCGACCACCTGCGTGAAGAGCGCGGGCGCCGTGGCCACGTACATCACGACCGTCTTGGCGTCGCGCTGCTTGAGCAGGTCGGCCAGGCTGGCGTAGTCGGCGGGCTTGGACAGGTCCATGCGCAGGTAGTGCAGCATGGACGCGAACTTCTTGAACTCCTCGGGGGTGGGGCGCTTGGCGCCTTCGACGGCGCTGAAGCGCGACTGGATCAGCTCGCGGTACTGGTCGTCCGACAGGTCGTCGCGCGCCACGCCGACGATGCGCCCGTCCTGCGGCAGGCTGCCGTGCCTGAAGGCCTGGAACAGCGCGGGCATCAGCTTGCGCCACGCAAGGTCGCCAGTACCGCCGAACAGAACGAGATCGAAGCTCATGAGAAAACTTTCCTTTGTCTGAATGCCGAGCAGGCAACGTGCCAGTCGCGATGGTACTTGTACCGATTCGGCACACCTGTACTAAAGCTACGCTGTCCCATGGCCGCGAGGCCTTTTTTTATTGCCGAGGCAGGGGAATACCAATGAAGAAGCTTTTCACGGCAGCCGCGCTGCTGGGTCTGTCGGCCGCCGCGTCGGCGCAGACCGTCAACGTCATCTGCTCGGTGCAGGCCGAGTGGTGCAACGTGATCTCCACCGTCTACGCCCGCACCACGGGCGTGCGCATCAACATGGCGCTCAAGGGCTCGGGCGAGGCGCTGGCCCAGCTCATCGCCGAAAAGGACAACCCCAAGACCGACGTCTGGTTCGGCGGCACGGGCGACCCGCACCTGCAGGCGGCCGAGCAGGGGCTCACGCTCGAATACAAGTCGCCCACGCTCACGCAGCTGCATCCCTGGGCCCAGCAGCAGGCCAAGCAGTCGGGCTACAAGACCGTGGGCATCTACTCGGGCCCGCTGGGCTTCGGCTACAACCCCGAGCTGCTCGCCAAGAAGAAGCTGCCCGTGCCCAAGACCTGGGCCGACCTGCTCAAGCCCGAGTACAAGGGCGACATCCAGGTGGCCAACCCGGCCTCCAGCGGCACGGCCTACACCATGATCGCCACGCTGGTGCAGCTCATGGGCGAGGACAAGGCCTTCGACTACCTCAAGGCGCTGCACAAGAACGTGGGCCAGTACACCCGCTCGGGCACCGGCCCGATCAAGGCGGTGGCGCGCGGCGAAACGGCCGTGTCGATCAGCTTCGTGCACGACGGCCCGGGCGAGAAGATGCAGGGCTTCCCCGTCGAAACCATCACGCCCGCCGACGGCACGGGCGCCGAGATCGGCTCCATGAGCGTCATCAAGGGCGCGCGCAACCTCGACGCCGCCAAGAAGTTCTACGAATGGGCGCTCACACCCGCCGCGCAGGAACTGGGCGCCGCCAACAAGCAGTTCCAGCTGCCCAGCAACGCGAGTGCCAAGCTCGATCCGCGCATTCCCGACTTCAAGAAGATCAAGTTCATCAACTACGACTACGCCAAGTACGGCGCCAGCGCCGAGCGTCGCCGCCTGATCGCGCGCTGGGAAAAAGACGTCAACTCGCTGCCGCGCTAAGTGCAGGCGCGTTCCAACGAAGGCGCGCCGGCCAACCCGGCGTCCCTGGCCGCCGCCCGGCGCGCGCGGCGATGGATCTGGGCCTGGGTCGCGCTGGGCCTGGCGGCCTATCTCGTGCTGCCCTGGTATGCGATCCAGGATGCGACCTGGTACGAAGCCGTTCCGCAGGTCTTCGGGCAGGCGGAAGGCGCCAACGGCCTGATGCAGGCGGCCACGCAGGGCCGCAGCTGGCTCTTCATCGGGCTGGCCGGGTTGCTGCTGTGCGCTGTCGGCGCTGCCTTGCCCGCCGGCAAGGCGCAGGGGCGCTGGCTGCTGGCGGGCGGCGCGATCGGCGCCATCGGCCTGGCCGTGGCGGGCTTCACCATCGGCGCGCGCGGCTGGAGCGTCGCGGCGCTCAACACCCAGTTCGGCGAGCTGGCCGTGAACCAGTTCGGCATCGGCGCGGGCGGCTTCGTGGCGCTCACGGCGCTGGTGCTGCTGGCGGCCTTCGGCATGGCGCGGCTCGGCCTGTTCAAGGGCGACCTGTTCGTCTCTGCCTCGGTGGTCGGCTGCGGCGTGCTGATGGCGCTGTTCATCGCCTACCCGGTGAGCCGAGCGCTGTCGGGCGCCTTCTTCAATGAAGACGGGCAGTGGTCGATCACGGCCTTCGCGGCGCGCGTGTTCACCGAGCGCATCTGGGGCCTGGGCTGCCTGGCGGGCGGCGTGCGCTGCGGCGTGGCCTGGAACACGCTGGTGCTGGCGCTGCTCACGGCCGCCGGCACCACCTTCCTGGGCACGCTGATGGCGCTGATGGCCGAGCGCGGCAACCGGCGCGGGCAGGGCGCATTGCGGGTGCTGGCGCTGCTGCCGATCATCACGCCGCCGTTCGTCGTCGGCCTGGGCCTCATCTTGCTGTTCGGCCGTGCGGGCATCGTCAACCAGGTGCTGGAGAACGTCTTCGGCATCGAGCCCACGCGCTGGTTCTACGGCATGCCGGGCGTGCTGGTGGCGCAGCTGTTCGCCTTCACGCCCATCGCCTTCATGATCATGCGCGGCGTGGTGCAGGGCATCGCGCCCAGCCTGGAAGAAGCCGCGCAGATGCTGCGCGCCGACCGGCGCCGCGCCTTCTTCACCGTGACGCTGCCGCTGCTCAAGCCCGGGCTGGCCAACGCCTTCCTGGTCGGCTTCATCGAGAGCATTGCCGACTTCGGCAACCCGGTGGTGGTGGGCGGGCAGTTCTCGGTGCTGTCGACCGACATCTTCTTCGCCATCGTCGGCGCGCAGTACGACCAGGGCCGCGCCGCGTCGCTGGCCTGGGTGCTCACGCTGTTCGCGCTCGGCGTGTTCGCGCTGCAGCGCGGCCTGCTCGGCAAGCAGAACTACACGACCGTGAGCGGCAAGGGCGACGCCGGCATCGCGATGGCGCTGCCCGACGGCGTGCGCCGCACCATCCAGTGCATCGCGCTGCCGTGGATCGCCTTCACCGCCGTGGTCTACCTGTTCGCCTTCGCGGGCGGCTTCGTGCAGACCTGGGGCCGCGACTACAGCTTCACGCTCAACCACTTCAAGAGCGCCTTCGCGCTGGAGTGGGGCCAGTTCGGGCTGGTGTGGGCCGGCACGGCGTGGAACTCGCTGATCACCACGCTGAAACTGGCCGGCATCTCGGCGCCGATCACCGCGGCGCTGGGCCTGCTCATTGCCTGGCTGCTGGCGCGCAACGAGTTCAAGGGGCAGGGCGCCTTCGAGTTCGGCGCGCTGCTGGCCTTTGCGATCCCGGGCACGGTGCTGGGCGTGAGCTACATCCTGGCCTTCAACGTACCGCCGTTCGAGCTCACGGGCACGGGGCTCATCATCGTGCTGTGCTTCATGTTCCGCAATCTGCCGGTGGGCGTGCGGGCGGGCACGGCGGCCTTCAAGCAACTCGACCGCTCGCTCGACGAGGCCTCGCTGATGCTACGCGCGTCCACGTCGCAGACGCTGTTCAAGGTGGTGCTGCCGCTGCTCAAGCCGGCGCTGGTGGCTGCGCTGGTCTACAGCTTCGTGCGCGCCATGACGACGGTGAGCGCCGTGATCTTCCTGGTCACGGCCGAGAACGAACTGGCCACCACCTACATCATCGGCCGCGTCGGCAACGGCGACTACGGCATTGCGCTGGCCTACTGCACGGTGCTCATGGTGCTGATGTCGCTGGCCATTGCGCTGGTGCAGTTCGTGGTGGGGGAGCGCAAGCTGGGTCGGCGTGGGGCGGTGCCCCCGCATGAGGGACATCACAAAATGGAAAGCCTGGCAGCATGAACGGTATCGAATTTCGCAACGTCACGAAGCGCTACGGCACCGATAAAAACGGCCCGATGGCCGTCAAGGGCATCAGCTTCGAGGTGCCCGTGGGCACGCTCACCACCATCCTCGGCCCCTCGGGCTGCGGCAAGACGACCACGCTGCGCATGATCGCGGGGCTCGAATCGCCGACCTCGGGCTCGATCTTCATGGGCGGGCGCGACGTCACCACGCTCGGCCCGGGCGAGCGCAACGTGAGCATGATGTTCCAGAGCTACGCGCTGTTCCCGCACATGAACGTGATCGAGAACGTGGGCTACGGCCTGCGCATGAGCGGCGTGAAGAAGGACGAGGCCACGGCGCGGGCGCGCGAGGCGCTCCGGGGCGTGGGCCTGGTCGGCTTCGACGAGCGCCTGCCCAGCGAGCTGTCGGGCGGCCAGCAGCAGCGCGTGGCCCTGGCGCGCGCGCTGGTGCTCGAGCCGGCGGTGCTGCTGTTCGACGAGCCGCTGTCCAATCTCGATGCCCGCCTGCGGCGCGAGATGCGCGAGGAAATCCGCTCGCTGCAGCAGCGCCTGAAGCTCACCGTGGCCTACGTGACGCACGACCAGAGCGAGGCGCTGGCCGTGAGCGACCAGATCATCGTCATGGACCACGGCGTGATCGCCCAGCGCGGCACGCCCGAGCAGCTGTACGGCCGACCCGAGAGCGAGTTCGTCGCCGGCTTCATGGGCGAGGCGATGGTGTTCCCGGCCGTGGCGCAGGCCGACGGCAGCGTCACGCTCGGCCCGCTGCGGCTGCAGCCGCGCTACGCGGTGGCGCCCGGCACGGTGAAGGTGGCGGTGCGGCCCGAGGCCTGGGACATCGGCGCGCTCGACGGCCTGCCCGCCACGCTGCGCAAGTCGGCGTACCTGGGCAGCTTCTACGAATACGGTTTCGACACGCCGCTGGGGCCGGTCTTCGTGGTCTCGACCGACCTGTCGCGCCCGCTGGCGGCCGGCACGCAGACCACCCTGTCGCTCGGAACCCATGGCGTGAGCGTGGTGCCCGGCGCATGAAACAATGGCGCCATGAACGTGGTTTTCGATCTTGGCGCCGTGCTGTTCGCCTGGGAGCCGGCACGGCTGGTCCAGGCCCATCTCCCCTCTCACGCCCCCACTGAAGCCGCCGCCGCGGCCCTGGGCCGGGCCCTTTTCCATCACGACGACTGGACCGGCTTCGACTGCGGCACCCGCACGCTGGACGATGCCATCGCCCGCATGTCGGCGCGGCTGGCGCTGCCGGCCGAGTCGCTGCACGCCATGCTCGACGGGCTCGGGGAGCGGCTGGCGCCGATCGACGTCACGGTCGCGATGCTCGAAGAGCTGCTCGTGCAGCGCGACGCCGGCGAGCCGCTGCGCCTGTACTACCTGTCGAACATGCCCGTGCCGTTCGCCCGCGCCCTCGAGCGCCGGCACGCCTTCATGCGGCGTTTCGACGGCGGCGTGTTCTCGGGCGACGTGAAGTTCCTCAAGCCCGAGCGCGAGATCTACGAGCTGCTGGCCATGCGCCACGGCCTCGACCCCGAGCAGACCGTGTTCATCGACGACTCGGCCGCCAACGTCGAGATGGCCCGCGCCTTCGGCTGGCACGCCATCCATTGCACCGAGCCCGACAAGCTGCCGGCGCAACTGCAGCGCTACCTGCCGGTGAGCACCACCTTGTCGGTGTCGAACCCCAGGCTGCGGGCGTAGTCCAGCTCGGCCTGCAGCGCGTCGTCCTCCAGGCGCGGCGCGCGCGACAGCACCCAAAGGTACTCACGGTCGGGCGTGCCGACCAGCGCCACCTGGTAGTCGCGATCGAGCTTCAATATCCAGTAGTCGCCCCACACCAGCGGCAGCCAGCCCATCCAGGCGGGGGCGAAGCGCACCTGCAGCCGCCCCGCGCCGGGCAGGCCGGCCACGGGCACCACGCGTGCGCTGCCGATCGCCTCGTCGAAGTTGCCGTCCTCCCGCACGCAGCGGTTGCGCACCTGCAAGGTGCCGTCGGGCTGCGGCGTGTATTCGGCGCTCACCGGACCGGCGCACTGTTTCTGGAACCGGTTGGGCAGCCGCGCCTGTTCGTGCCAGACGCCGGCGTAGCGGTGCAGGTCGACCGGCGCCACCACCTGCAGCGGCGCACGCATCAGCGGGGCGCCGTCGGCCGGACCGGCAGGCCGGGCACGGGCCGTGCGTGCGGCGCCCAGTGCGTACCAGGTGGCCACGCCGCCCACGACGAAGGCGGTGGCCATGGTGCCGATCGCGTGGCTGGTGCGGCGGTCGTCGAAGGCGCGGCCGGCGGCGGTCGCGGGGCGTGGGGGGCGAGGGGTCATG
>NZ_JBYSZY010000018.1:0-76742 GCF_058787635.1 Variovorax sp. FW305-3-2-15-B-LB1
GTGCGTGAGCGTTGGTGTTGGTGTTGCCGTTGCCGTTGGCAAAGAACTGCGCGCCGGCGAAGCCGCGCGCGCGGGGTTTGAATTCGGCTGTTGGTACTGCATGGCCGAGCGAAGCGACGGCCCGAAGCTCCCCTCCCCTCTGGCTGCGCCGAGGAGCGGAGCGTTTCGCGGATCAGGGCTCGCAGCTGTTTGAGCGAAGCGAGTTCTGCGAGACCCCGCGAAACGCGAGCACCGCAGGTTGCCCGTAGCGAAGCGAAGGGTCGCAGACAGTGGGGTCGCCTTTCTTTTGCCTACGTTTCTTTGGCGAAGCAAAGAAAAGTAGGTCGCCTGCCGGGGCGAGACCCGGCCCCGGAACACAAAAGAACAGCAGGAGAACAAACAGATCAAGCCGTCTCCTCCTCAAGCTCAGCAGAAGACCGACGACCACTCCCCCCACCCAACCGATCAAACGCCAGATAAATAACAGGCGTAGTGAACAAAGTCAGCAGCTGACTAACGATCAACCCACCAAAAATCGCAAGCCCCAGAGGACGCCTCAACTCCGCCCCATCCCCAAAACTGAACATCAGCGGCACGGCAGCAAACAGTGCAGCCAACGTAGTCATCAAGATCGGCCGAAACCGCAACAACGCAGCCTGATGAATCGCCTCACGAGCCGACTTCCCCTGCGTCCTCTCCGCATCAATAGCAAAGTCGATCATCATGATCGCGTTCTTCTTCACGATGCCGATCAGCAGAATGATCCCGATGATCCCGATCACCCCCAGATCATTGCCAGTCAGCATCAAGGCCAACAAAGCCCCAACCCCCGCAGAAGGCAACGTAGACAAGATCGTCAACGGATGCACATAGCTCTCGTACAGCACCCCCAGCACGATGTACACACAAACCACCGCCGCCAAAATCAACCACAGCTGATTCGACAAAGACTTCTCATAGGCCCCTGAAGCCCCCAGGAAAGTCATCGTCACACTGCTGGGCAACCCGATCTCTTTCGCCGCCGCGCGAATCGCGGCAACCGATCCACCCAGTGACACCCCCGGCGCCGTATCGAAGTTCAACGTACTCGCCGGATACTGCGCCACGTGCGTGATCTGCAACGGCGCCTGCCGCTCGCTGATCTCCGCAAAGGCCGACAACGGCGTCGCCGTGCCCGACCCCGCAATGAGGTTCAACTGCCCCAGCGTCTGCGGCGTGTTCACCATGCCGGGCTGCGCTTCCAGGATTACGCGGTACTGGTTCGTCTCGGTGAAGATGGTCGACACGATGCGCTGGCCGAAGGCGCTGTACAGCGCGTCGTCCACCGAACTCGCGGTGATCGACAGCCGCGACGCCGTGTCGCGGTTCACGTTCACATACGCGGCCAGGCCCTGCGCGCCGGCATCGCTGCTCACATTGCGCACCTTGTCCGATTCCTGCAGCTTCGCCACGAGCTTCTGCATCCACTCGGTGACCAGCGCGCTGTTCACGCCTTCGAGCGACACGCGGTACTCGGTCGGGCCGGTCTCGGCGTCGATGGTCAGGTCTTGCGTGGGCTGCAGGTACAGCGTGAGGCCGGCCACCTGCCGCACACGATCGCGCAGGCGCTCCATCACCTCCTGCTGGTTGTCGTGGCTCTTGGTCAGGTTGATGAGCATGCTGCCGGTGTGCAGCATCGTGTTGTTGGCCGCGTCCACGCCGACGAAGGAACTCAGGTTCTCGACGTCGTGGTCTTCAAGAATGGCGCGTGCGGCCTGCTGCTGCAGCTGCGCCATGCGCTCGAAGGACACATCTTGTGCGGCCTGCACGCGGGCCTGCAGCTGGCCGGTGTCCTGCGTGGGGAACAAACCCTTGGGGATCGTGAGGTACAGCAGCACGGTCAGCACCAGGGTGAGCAGCGCCACCAGCAGCGTGAGCGGCTGGTGCGCGATCACCCAGTGCAGCGAGCGGTCGTAGCGCACCATCACGCCGTCGAAGAAACGCTGGGCGCGCGCGCCGAAGCCGGTGCCCGATGCGTCTTTCTTCGGCTCGTGCTTGAGCCAGCGCGCCGACATCATCGGCACCAGCGTGAGCGACACAACGCCCGAGATCAGGATGGTGATCGCCAGCGTCACCGCGAACTCGCGGAACAGGCGGCCCACCACGTCGCCCATGAACAGCAGCGGGATCAGCACCGCGATGAGCGACACGGTCAGCGAGATGATCGTGAAGCCGATCTGCGCGGCGCCCTTGAACGCAGCCTGCAATGGCTTCTCGCCCTCCTCGATGTAGCGCGCGATGTTCTCGATCATGACGATCGCGTCGTCCACCACGAAGCCGGTGGCGATGGTCAGCGCCATCAGGCTCAGGTTGTTCAGGCTGTAGCCCAGCAGGTACATCAGGCCGAAGCTGCCGATCAGCGAGATCGGCACGGCGATGCTGGCGATGACGGTGGCGCGCAGGCTGCCCAGGAAGGCGAAGATCACCAGCACCACGAGCACCACGGCCAGCACCAGTTCCATCTCGACGTGCTGCACCGACGAGCGGATGCCGGCGGTGCGGTCGCTCAGCACCTCGACCTGCAGGCCCGCGGGCATGCCGGCCTGCAGCTCGGGCAGCTGCTTCTTGATGGCGTTGACGGTGGCGATCACGTTGGCGCCGGGCTGGCGCTGCACGTTCAGGATGATGGCCGGCGTGAGCTGCACCTGCCCGTCGACCTTGCGCCCGGCCCAGGCACCGAGCTGCGTGTTCTCGGCGCTGTTGACCACGCGCGCCACGTCGACCATGCGGATCGGCGCGCCGTTCTTGTAGCTGACGATGAGGTTCTTGTAGTCGTCGACCGTGAGCAGCTGGTCGTTCGAGTTGATGGTGTAGGCGCGCTTGGGGCCGTCGAAGCTGCCCTTGGCGCCGTTGGAGTTGGCCGCGCTGATGGCCGTGCGCAGCGAATCCAGCCCGATGCCGTTGGCCGCCAGCGCCTGCGTGTTGGCCTGGATGCGCACGGCCGGGCGCTGCCCGCCGCTGAGCGACACGAGGCCCACGCCCGAGACCTGGCTGATCTTCTGCGCGAGCCGGGTGTTCACGAGGTTCTGCACCTCGGTGAGCGGCAGCGTGTCGGAGGTGATGGCCAGCGTGAGCACCGGCGCGTCGGCAGGGTTGACCTTGGCGTACACCGGCGGCGCGGGCAGGTCGGCCGGCAGCAGCGAGCCGCCGGCGTTGATGGCGGCCTGCACTTCCTGCTCGGCGACGTCGAGCGTCTGGCCCAGCGAGAACTGCAGCGTGATGATCGACACGCCCGCCGCGCTGGTCGAGCTCATGCGGTCCAGGCCCGACATCTGGCCGAACTGGCGCTCCAGCGGCGCGGTGACGGTGTTGCTCATGACCTCGGGGCTGGCACCGGGGTAGAGCGTCTGGACCTGGATGGTCGGGTAGTCGACCTGCGGCAGCGCCGCCAGCGGCAAGAAGCGGAACGCCACCAGGCCGGCCAGCACGATGGCCAGCATCAGCAGCGAGGTGGCGACCGGCCGCAGGATGAACGGGCGCGAGGGGCTCATGGACTGCGCCGTCCCTCACCGCCGCGTTCGCCACCGCCACCGGCGCCACCGCGCTCGGCCATGCGCTGCCAGCGCTCCAGCGCAGCGGGCTCGCCGCGGTCGAGGGCTTCGAGGAAACGCTTGCGGCGTTCGAGTTGCTCGGGATCGTCCTTGGCCGCGTCGAGCATGCGCTGGCGCTGTTCGGCGGTAGGGAGCTTGGCGGGCGTGGCTGCCGGTGCGGGCGTTGTGGCCGCCGGCGCGGTGGCCGGTGCCGCTGTTCCCGCAGCGGGTGCGACCGGGACCTGCGAGGGCGCCGCCGCTTCGGCCGGGCGGGCACCGCCACCCTGAGCACCGCCAGCGCCGCCCGCACCACCGGCACCTTCCTGCCGACGTCCTCCACGTCGTCCGCCCGGCGCTGCTGCGCCCGAGGCCGCACCGGCCGGCCGGTCGACCGTGGTCTGCACGCGCGCGCCGTCCTTCAGGCGGTCGCCGCCTTCGGTGACCACGGTTTCGCCGGGCTGCAAGCCCTTGGTGATGGAGGCGAAATCGACGCTCGATTCGCCGCGCGTCACCGGCCGCTGCGAGGCCGTGTTCTCGGCCGTCACCACGTACACGTAGTCGCCGTTCGGGCCGTGGCGCAGCGCCGTGACCGGCACCACCACCGCACTGCTCACGGTACGCAGCAGCAGCCGCAGGTTGACGAACTGGTTCGGGAACAGCGCGCCGTCGGCGTTGGTGAAGCGCGCCTTGGCCTTCACGGTGCCGGTCTGCGTGTCGACCATGTTGTCGAGCGTGGAGAAGCTGCCGTCGGCCAGCCGGCGCGTGCGCGTGCGGTCGAAGGCGGTGGTGGCGAGCGTGGCGCCCTGGCCCAGCCGCTCCTGCACCTCGGGCACGCGGTCCTGCGGAATGGCGAACTCGACGTCGATGGGCGCGATCTGCGTGATGGTGGCCACGCCGCCGGTGCTGCCGGTCGAGATGTAGTTGCCCGCGTCCACCGGCCGCAGGCCGATGCGCCCGCTCACCGGCGCCGTGATGCGGCTCCAGGCCAGGTTGAGCTTGGCGGTGTTCTCGTTGGCGCGGTCGATGGCCACGGTGCCTTCGAGCTGCTTGACCAATGCGGCCTGGGTGTCGACGTCCTGGCGGGCGATGGAGTCCTGCCCGAGCAGCGTCTGGTAGCGCTGCAGCGTGACGCGCGCCGCGGCCAGCTGCGCCTCGTCGCGCTGGCGGGCACCGGCAGCCTGCGCCAGCGCGTTCTCGAAGGGCTGCGGGTCGATGGTGGCGAGCACGTCGCCCTTCTTGACCATCTGGCCTTCCTTGAACAGCACGGCCGTGAGCACGCCCGACACCTGCGGCTGCACCGTCACGTTGGCCAGCGGCGTGACCGTGCCCAGCGCCTCGAGCTGCACCGGGATGTCGGCCTGCCGCGCGACGGCGGTGCCGACGGTGCTGGAGGCCGGGCCCCCGCCGCCTGCCCGACCGCCCGGGCCACCGCCGCCGGGGCGGCCTGCGCCTGCACCCGGTCCGCCCGCGCCCGGTGCCGGCGACTTGGAACGCTGGACCAGGTACCAGGCACCGCCCCCGAGGGCCACCAACAGAAGCAGGGCCAGCAGGCTCCCGACCCAGCGGCGCCGGCGCGCCGGAGGATGGGTCGGCGACACGACGGGTGGCAGGGGTTCGGGGGGCGTTTGGGAATCCATGGGCGGTGCGTGCGAAGGGGTGCGAAAAGGCAGCCTGAAGGGAGGCGGCCTAGAGTACAGCGCGAAATATCACTCCCGCAGTTTTCCGTGCCGTAAAGCGACGGTAAAGCTTCCGTTTGCGTGGCGCCCGCCATCGCCGGGGCCGCCGTTCGCGCCGGCGACCCGCACTTCACGCCGCCCACCCGCATTTCGTCGCATGGCCGTGGCGGGGGCCGGGCGGCATCGGCACAGTCCGCTCCATCGATTCCCTGCCCCCTTTGTCTTCTTCCAACCGAACGGAGCCTCTCATGCTGATGCAAATCCTTCTTCACACCCCGAAGTGGGTGTTCGCCGTGTTCGTCCTGCTGGCCTGGCTCGGTGGCCGGCAGCTCGTGGCCAACCGCATCGGCCTGAACCGTGTGCTGGTGATGCCGGTCGCCATGGCCGGCCTGTCGTTCTGGGGCGTGGTGTCGGTGTCCGGCGAGTCGGCCGGCGCGCTGCTCGGCTGGGCCGTGGCCGCGCTGCTGCTCATGGTGCTGGTGCTGCGCCGTCCGCTGCCGGCGACCACGCGCTACGACGCGGCGGCGCGCCAGTTCGAGGTGGCCGGCACCGCCGTGCCGCTGATGCTCATGATGGGCATCTTCCTCACCAAGTACGTGGTGGGCGTGTCGCTGGCCATGCACCCCGAACTGCGCCACCAGGCCGCCTTCGCCCTGGGCGTGCCGGCGTTGTACGGCGCCTTCAGCGGCATCTTCGCGGCCCGTGCCGCGCGCCTGTGGCGGCTGGCCGCCGCGTCGGGTGCGATGGTCAGCGGCGCCCGCGCGGCCTAAGATTCCGACGCCCCCGCCCGCCCCTCGCCGCCCCTCGCCGACAGGAACCGCCATGACCGTGCTCGTGTTGATCCTCAAGATTTCCATCTCGGTGGTGCTGCTTGCCTCGCTGGCCGAAGCGCTGGTGCTGTCGTGGCGCAACGGCTGGCGCAGCTACGACTGGAAGGCGGCGGGCATCTCGGTGTTCGACTTCCTGGTGCGCGAATACCCGCTGCGCTGGCTGCTGCCGCTGGCCTTCTGGGTCGGCGCCATGGACTGGCTCTACGCCCACCGGCTCTTCACGCTGCCGATGGACCACTGGACCGGCTGGCTCGCCTGCTTCATCGGCCAGGAGTTCTGCTACTACTGGTACCACCGCGCCGCCCACCGCGTGCGCTGGTTCTGGTGCACCCACGCCGTGCACCACTCGCCGAACCAGCTGAACCTGTCGGCCGCCTACCGCTTCGGCTGGACCGGCCGGCTCACCGGCACGCTGGCCTTCTTCCTGCTCGCGCCGCTGTTGGGCATGCCGCCGCGGATCATCTTGCTGATGCTCACGCTGAACCTGCTCTACCAGTTCTGGATTCACGCGACCTGGATACCGAAGCTCGGCCCGCTCGAATGGGTGCTGAACACGCCCTCGGCCCACCGCGTGCACCACGCCTCGAACCTGGAGTACCTGGACGGCAACTACGGCGGCGTGCTGATCGTGTTCGACCGCCTGTTCGGCACCTACATCCCCGAGCGCGCCGACCTGCCCTGCCGCTACGGGCTGGTGAAGCCGATCACCTCGTACAACCTGTTCGAGATCGAGTTCAGCCAATGGCGCGACCTGTGGCGCGACCTGCGCTCGGCGCGTTCGCTGCGCGCCTTCGTCGGCTACCTCGTGAAGCCGCCGGGCTGGCGGCCGGACGGGCCGGGCGAGACCACCGAGGAGCTGCGCCAGCGCGCGGCACTGCCACCTTCACCGTCGATGCCGGCATCGGCCGCCAGCGACTTCGCTCCCCTTTCACCTGCCTCTCTCAAGGAGCTGTCATGACCCCCATGTCCCCTTCCTCTTCTTCCTCCTCCTCTTCTTCGTCCGCCGACATCGAGCGGCGCGCCCGCCGCCGCGCCGGCGCCAAGATGGGCTGGTTCATCCATGCCTTCGTCTATGTGGTCGTCAATGTCGGGCTGGTTGCGCTTGCCGCCTCGCGCGGCCACAACTGGGCCGTGTACCCGCTCATGGGCTGGGGGCTGGGCCTGCTGATCCACGGCGCCGTGGTCTGGCTCATCGCGCCCGGCGGCGGCCTGTACGACCAGCTGCTGGAACGTGAGCGCCGCGCGCTAGGTGGCGGGGACCGCCGGTGACGGCCACGGCGGACGACACGCCACGCCCTTCGCGCTTTCGCGCCGAGAACCTGCGAGACATCCTGCGGCACGGCCTGATCACGGCCGCCTTCTGCTGCGTCATCGCCGCGGCGCTGACCGTTTCGGGCATGGGCAGTTGGAGTTCGCAGATGGTGTATTCGCTGTCTATCGGCACGATCAGCTGGCTGGTCATCGACACGGGGCGCCTGTTCATCAGCGGCCACCAGAACGTGCTCTGGCCGCACGGGCCCTGGGGCTTCGTGCTGGTGGCCTTCGGCGTCACGCTGGGCTTCCTCGGCGGCGGGGCCATCGGGGACGCCTGGGTCGGTCGGCCGCTGTTCGACTTCACCGGCTTCGCCCGGCACCGGATGGTCTCCACCATCGTCATCACGCTGGCCGCCACCATCGGCATGTGCTACTTCTTCTACAGCCTCGGGCGCAGCAAGCACATGCAGCGCCAGCTCGACCTGGCGCAGCGAGACGCCACGGACGCCCGCCTCAAGCTGCTCGAAACCCAGCTCGAACCGCACATGCTGTTCAACACGCTGGCCAACCTGCGTGTGCTGATCACCGTCGACCCGCCGCGCGCCGTGGCCATGCTCGACCGCCTGAACAGCTATCTGCGCATGACGCTCAGCGGCTCGCGCGCGCTGTCGCATCCGCTGTCGGCCGAGTTCGACCGGCTGGGCGACTACCTCGAGCTGATGTCGGTGCGCATGGGCGAGCGCCTGCGCTACACGCTCGACCTGCCCGACGACCTGCGCGACACGCCCGTGCCGCCGCTGCTGCTGCAGCCGCTGGTCGAGAACAGCATCCGCCACGGCCTCGAGCCCCAGGTCGAAGGCGGCGAGATCGCCGTGCGCGCGCGCCGCGAGGCGGGCGAACTGGTGATCGAGGTGAGCGACACCGGCGTCGGGCTCGACGCGACCCGGCCGCAGGCCTCGGAAGGCAGCGGCTTCGGGCTCGAACAGGTGCGCGAGCGGCTGGCCACCGTGTACGGTGAGCAAGGCCGCCTGAGCCTGGCCCCCGCGCCGACGGGCGGCGGGACGCGCGTCACCCTGAACCTTCCCCTGCCCGCCTGAACAGGCCCCACGACAACAACAAGACGATGCCCCTCACCGCCCTCATCGCCGAAGACGAACCCCTGCTGGCCCAGGCCCTGCAGGCCGAACTGGCCGCCGCTTGGCCCGAGCTGCGCGTGGTCGCCACCGCCCGCGACGGCCGCAGCGCCGTGCGCGAGGCGCTGCGGCTGCTGCCGCAGGTGCTGTTCTTCGACATCCGCATGCCCGGCCTCGACGGCCTGGCCGCCGCCGCCGAACTGGCCGACAGCTGGCCCACCGACGAGGCGCCGATGCCGCAGCTGGTGTTCGTGACCGCCTACGACGAGTACGCCGCGCGCGCCTTCGAGGCCGAAGCCATCGACTACGTGCTCAAGCCCGTGCAGCCCGAGCGCCTGCGCAGGACCGTGGCGCGGCTGCGGCAGGCGCTGGCGGCGGCCGCGCCGTCGATGACCCCGCCCATCCCGGCCGACGAGGTGCTGGAGCGCACCCTCGCCCAGTGGCGCCAGGTGCTGGGCGCCGCCGGCGGTGCGCCGTCGGCATCGTCGCCGTCATCAGCGCCGCTGCGCATGATCGCCGCCAGCGATGCGGGCGGCGCCACCGTGCGCATGGTGCCGATCGACGAGGTGCTGTATTTCGAGGCCGCCGACAAGTACCTGCGCGTGCTCACCGCCACGCAGGAATACCTGATCCGCACGCCCCTCAAGCAACTGCTGCCCCAGCTCGATGCCGACACCTTCTGGCAGGTGCACCGGGCGGTGGTGGTGCGCAGCGCCGCCATCGAGGCGGTGCACCGCGACGAGGCCGGCAAGCTGCACCTCGCGCTGCGCGGGCGGGCCGAGAAGATCCCGGTCAGCCGGCTCTACGCCCACCTGTTTCGCGCCATGTGAAATCTGCGAACCGGGCGCGCAGCAAAAAGCCGGCCTTTTCGGGGCCGGCTTTTTTCATTCAGTCACGAATGGCGTTGTAAATCAGCGCCAGTGGCCGTGGCCATGACCACGGTGGTAGCCGCGACCGTAGTAGCGCGGGCCGTAGTAGACCGGCGGCGGTGCGTAGTACACCGGGGCCGGGCGGTAGTACACCGGCGGCGGCGGACGGTAGTAGACCGGGGGCGGCGGCGCGTAATACACCGGGGCCGGCGGTGCGTAGACCGGGGCCGGGTAGTACGCGGGTGCGCCCACGCCGACGGCCACGCCGGGCACGCCGACGCCGATCGACCAGCTCACGTCGCTGCGCGCGCTGGCCGAGGTGGCGGCAAACAGCGCACCGAAGGCCACCGCACCGGCGGCGGCCCATTTGAAGAAGGTAGAACGTGTGACGCTCATGATGTGGAACTCCTTGTTGAGGGGGCGTTGTGGGCCCATGTGTGTATTGAACGCCCCAAATGCAAACCGCGTGGACGCTGCATTGTGAAGAGCGTTGCCAAAAGTAACCCCTGCAGGCCCCCCTCTAGAATGACGCGATGACCTCCCCGACCGACAAAAGCGGCACCAAAACGACCGCTGCACCGAGCAATTTCCTGCGCCACGTGATCGAGAACGACCTCGCACAGGGTGCCTACGCAGGCCGCACCTGGGGCGGTTCCCCGGGCGACGCCGCCCACCACGCCCAGGGCATGCCCGACCCCGCCAAGGTGCGCATGCGCTTCCCGCCCGAGCCCAACGGCTACCTGCACATCGGCCACGCCAAGAGCATCTGGCTGAATTTCGAGCTGGCCAAGGAATACGGCGGCGTGTGCCACCTGCGCTTCGACGACACCAACCCCGAGAAGGAAGAGCAGGAGTACGTCGATTCCATCCGCGACGCCGTGAAGTGGCTCGGCTACGAAACCTACCTGGCCGACCGCCCCAGCGCGCCCGGCACGATTCAGGAGCACGAGTACTTCGCCAGCAACTACTTCGACTTCATGTACGAAGCCGCCGAGTACCTGATCCGTGCCGGCCTGGCCTATGTCGACGAGCAGACGCCCGAAGAAATGCGCGCCAACCGCGGCGACTTCAACACGCCCGGCACCGACAGCCGCTTTCGCAGCCGCACGCCCGACGAAAACCTGGCGCGCTTTCGCGAGATGCGCGACGGCAAGCTCGCCGACGGCGCCGCCATCCTGCGCGCCAAGATCGACATGGCGAGCCCCAACATCAACATGCGCGACCCCGCGCTGTACCGCATCCGCCGGGCCACGCACCACAACACGGGCGACAAGTGGTGCATCTACCCGATGTACACCTACGCGCACCCCATCGAAGACGCGCTGGAGCAGATCACCCACTCCATCTGCACGCTCGAATTCGAAGACCAGCGCCCCTTCTACGACTGGCTGCTCGACCGCCTGGCCGAAGGCGGCCTCGTCGCCAGCCCGCACCCGCGCCAGTACGAATTCGCCCGCCTGAACGTCACCCACGTGATGACCAGCAAGCGCAAGCTGCGCCAACTGGTCGAGGAAAAGCACGTCGACGGCTGGGACGACCCCCGCATGCCCACCATCGCCGGCCTGCGCCGCCGCGGCTACACGCCCGCCGCGCTGCAGCTGTTCTGCGAACGCAGCGGCACCACCAAGTCGGGCGGCTGGATCGAGTACGCCAGCCTCGAGGCCGCGCTGCGCGACACCCTCGACCCCATCGCGCCGCGCGCCATGGCCGTGCTCGACCCGGTGAAGCTCGTCATCACCAACTGGGGTGAGCTGATGGGCGGCGACGATGTGCTCGACGACTGCTCCGCCCCCGTCCACCCGCACCACCCCGAGATGGGCAAGCGCGAGTTCAAGCTCGGCCGCGAAGTCTGGATCGAGCGCACCGACTACGAAGACGTGCAGCCCAAGGGCTTCTTCCGCCTGTTCCCCGGCAACAAGGTGCGCCTGAAGTACGGCCACGTCATCGAATGCACCGGCGCCACGCGCGACGCCGACGGCAAGCTCCTCGAAGTGCAGGCCACGCTGGTGCCCGACACCAAGAGCGGCACGCCCGGCGCGGACGCGATCAAGGTCAAGGGCAACATCACCTGGGTCGCCGCGGCCGATGCCGTGCAGGCCGAGGTGCGGTTGTACGAGCGCCTGTTCGCCGAAGCCAACCCGGGCAGCGGCGAGCTGCTGGACGAGCTGAACAAGCACAGCCTGGAGGTGTGCACGGCCTTCGTCGAGCCGTCGCTGGCGAAGGCCGAACCCGGCGTGGGTATCCAGTTCGAACGGCATGGCTACTTCGTGCGCGACACGAAGGGCGGCGCCGCCGGCGAACAGGTGGTGTTCAACCGTGCGGCGGGGATGCGGGACAGCTGGGCCAAGTAAGCCCGCAGCCGCGCTCGCCCGCAAAGCCGGGGCCGTCAGGGCTCCGGCTTTTTTCATGCCTTATCGGTTGACATAAGTTATTGATTTGAAATAATTTTCCATATAAATTAAGACTCTTGGTTTTTATACGGAAAATCATGGACTTCCAGGACATCGGCGACGACGCCCGGCGCCAGTACATCGATGCCAGAGCCACGTTCGAGGCCCTCGAAGCGGCGGAAGTGCAAGCCGCGGGCGTGCGCGGTGGCATGTACTGGAAGACGGTGAACGGCGTCGAATACCTCGTGCGCACCAGCACCCGCAACGCACAAAAAAGCCTCGGGGCACGGAGCCCTGAAACCGAGGCCATCCACGCAGGCTTCGTCCAAAGAAAGGAAGAAGCCGAAGGACGCGTCAAGGATCTCGGCGAGGCACTCGCCCGCCATCAGCGCATGAACCGGGCGCTGTTCGTCGGCCGCGTGCCGACCATCGTCATCGACATCCTCGACATGCTCCAGCGCGCGGACATCGCGGAGCACTTCAACGTGGTGGGCACGCACGCGCTCTACGCCTACGAAGCAGCAGCGGGCGTGCGCCTGCAGAGTGCCGCCGTGGCCACGCGCGATGTCGACCTGCTCTGGGACACGCGCAAGCGTTTTCGCCTGGCAACGCAGCTCAAGCGGCTCGATTCGTCCATGCTGGCCTTGCTGCGCAAGGTCGACAAGACCTTCGCCTTGATCGCCGATCAGCGCTACACGGCGGTCAACAGCAAAGGCTTCGAGGTCGACATCCTGCGTCGCGAAGCACAAGAGCAAGACCCTCACCCGGCGCAGCTCAGCGACGCGGAAGATGACTTCTGGGCCGTGCAAGCCCACAACGCAGAACAGTTGGTGAGCGCCCCGCGCTTCTCGGCCGTCGTGGTCGGCACCACCGGGCACATGGCGCGCATGAACACCGTGCATCCACTCGCCTTCGTGCGCTTCAAGCGGTGGCTGGCCCAGCGCCCCGATCGCGATCCACTCAAGTCTGGACGCGACAGCTTACAAGCGGACACCGTGGAAGAACTGGTGCGAGACTATCTGCCGCAGCTGGCCGATGCGCCACGCGATGCCACCCGCCCATGAATCTGCCAACCAGCTCCCGCCTCATCCGCTTCAACAAACCCTACGGCGTCCTCAGCCAGTTCACGCCCGAGGGCCGCTGGCGCGGTCTGAAGGACTTCATCGACCTCCCCGGCGTCTACGTCGCCGGGCGGCTCGATGCGGACAGCGAGGGCCTGCTGCTGCTCACCGACGACGGCAAGCTGCAAGCGCGCATCGCCGATCCGCGCTTCAAGATGGAGAAGACCTACTGGGTGCAGGTCGAAGGCGTGCCGACCGATGAAGCGCTGGCGGCGCTGCGCAACGGCGTGCAGCTCAATGACGGCCCCACGCGCCCCGCACGGGCGCGCCGGCTCGATCCGCCGCCCGAGGTGTGGCACCGCGAGCCCCCGATCCGCGAGCGCAAGCTCATTCCCACCGCGTGGCTGGAGCTGGCGATCAGCGAAGGCCGCAACCGCCAGGTGCGGCGCATGACGGCGGCCGTGGGGCTGCCGACGCTGCGCCTCATCCGCGCCGCCATCGGGCCCTACACACTCGACGGGCTCGCGCCCGGAACCTGGCGGGAACAGAGCGGCGACTGAACCGCCGCACCCTCAACTCCTCATTCGAATCCTGTCCATGCACATGACCCTTCCTCTCTCCGATCTCCCTTCTGCTGCGTTGAACCGCCGCAGCGCCGTGCTCGGCGCCCTCGGCTTGCTGGCGCTGCCTGCCGGTGCCGCGGCCCCGGCCAAGAAAAACAACAAGCCGCAGGCGCCTGATGTCTGGCCGCGCGCCTTGCTGGTGCCCGGCGGCGTCGCCCGCCTGTCGCTCGGCCCCGCCGCCGCGCGCCCCAAGGCTTTCGCCGGTGACGTGCCGCTGCTGGTGCTGGGCGATCCGATCGAATGGACCGCGCTGGTCGGCATTCCGCTCGCCACCCCACCCGGCGAAGCCAGCATCAGCGTGCGCGCCGAGGGCAAGCCCGAGCGCCAGATCGCCTACACCGTCGCCCCGAAGCAGTACCGCGAACAACGCCTGACGGTGGCGCCGCGCACGGTCGACCTGTCGCCCGAAGACGAAGCGCGCTACACCAAGGAACGCGATCACCTGACCGGCGTGATGGCCACGCTCACCGACCTGCGCCCCGACGCCGCGCTGCAGATGCGCGTGCCCGTGCCGGGCCGCCGCTCCAGCTCGTTCGGCCTGCGCCGCGTGTTCAACGGCCAATCGCGCAATCCGCACAGCGGCATGGACATCGCAGCCGGCACCGGCACGCCCGTGCGCGCGCCGCTGGCCGGCAAGGTGATCGACACCGGCGACTACTTCTTCAACGGCGGCACCGTCTGGGTCGATCACGGCGGCGGCCTGCTGACGATGTACTGCCACCTGAGCCGTTGGGACGTGAAGGTAGGCGACATGCTCAAGGCCGGCGAGCCGCTGGCCGCCGTGGGCGCGACGGGGCGGGTGACCGGGCCGCATCTTCATTGGGGGGTGATGCTGAACCGGACGATGGTGGACCCGGCGTTGTTCGTTGCGGGTTGAGGCACCCAGCCGGAACGCCGTCATGCGTGACAAAGCGCCGACCCTCTTCACCGAAGCCTGCCTCGCCTCCTCATTCGCGCCCACCGAACGCCGCGAAGCCCTCGCCCGCCTCAACACCCTCCTGCACCCCGCCCTGCAGCGGATCGTCGCCGCCGAGGTCGCCGCGGGCAACCGCGTCGTCGATGTCGGCATCGACTGGCCCGACGAGGGCTCGGTGCACGTCACGCTCCAGAGGCACTTCACGGCCCGGCACGCCGGCAAGCAGGCCGCGTTCAGCCTCTGCGACGACCCGCACTACTGGCATGCCGACTACAGCACCGCGGACAAACCGCGGCACCTGCTGATCTGCTGAACTGAAAGGCGCCGGCCTCAGAGCGGCCTGGTCAGGTACACCGCCTCGCGCCCGACGATCGTGCGCTGCGCGGGCATGAAGATCGTGCAGTCGTCGCACGGCGCGCGGATTTCGTCCGGGCCGTTGGTGGCGATCAGTTCGCCCTTGGCAAAGGTCTCGAAGCCGATCAGCGGGCGCACGAAGGCGAAGTCTTCCGACTTGATCACGTGCGTCTGGAGCAGCTCGAAGCGACGCTGCTCGCCGGGCGCGGGCACGGCCGGGTCCTTGTCGATGAGGCCGAAGTGCGCCAGGAAGTCGAGCGAGATGGCGGTGGCCAGCTCGGAGGCCGAGCGCAGGAAATGCTGGCCGCACTCGGCCACCAGCGCCACGCCCTTGCCGTCGGCCCGGCCATGCTGGCCGTGCTGGATCAGCGGCGTGCCCGAGCCCAGGCCGTCGGGCATCACCAGGTGCACCGACGGGCGGCCGATGGCCATGGCGGCCTCGGCGTTGCGGTCGAAGGCCGGGTACACCCAGAACGGGATCACGGGCTGGCTCGTGGAATGGATGTCGAGGATGTGGTCGGCCGCGCTCACCACCGGGCGCAGTTCGCGGGCGCGGCGCAGCTCGGGGCTGTCCTCGCTGCCGTCGAGCCACTCGGGCGACCACACGCGGTTGAGGTTGTGCACCAGCTGGCGGCTGTCGAACGGCAGCGCCTCGTTGAAGGACTCGTAGGCCGCCACGTTGGCAAAGCTGACGGTCAGCGTGCCGATCTTCGGGCGCACGCCGGTGTCGAGCAGGTGCGTGGCAGCGGTCATGCCGCAGATCTCGTTGCCGTGCGTCAGCGCATTGATCAGCACGTGCGGGCCGGGCTTGCCGGATTCGAAGCGGTGCACGTAGTCGATGCCGACGTTGCCCTCGCGGTAGGCGGACAGGTCGCGGGGGAGGACTTCGAGGGCGGGGGGCGATTGGGTCATGGGGGATGCTGGAATGGAATGAGCGGCCGGACGAGTTTGCTACAGGCCGCGCATTTGTGCTTCGGGCGGCCACGCCGTGCCCATACGCTTCAAAAATGAAGCGTATTTGATCGCCATGCGCTTCAGCGAAGACTGACGCCTACCAATTCACTTCCCGCTCCGGCGTCGCCGAAATGTGGTGGATCGACAGATCCGCCCCGTCGTATTCCTCTTCCTGCGACAGCCGCAACCCCATCGTCGCCTTGAGCACGCCGTACACCACGGCGCCGCCGATCAGCGCCCAGACCACGCCGAGCAAGGTGCCGATGAGCTGCGCCCACAGGTTCACACCGCCGATGCCGCCCAGCGCCTGGGTGCCGAAGATGCCCGCCGCGATGCCGCCCCAGGTGCCGCAGAGGCCGTGCAGCGGCCACACGCCGAGCACGTCGTCGATCTTCCATTTGTTCTGGGTGCGCGTGAACATGAAGACGAAGATGGCGCCGGCCACGCCGCCCGCCACGAGCGCGCCCAGTGGGTGCATGAGGTCGGAGCCGGCGCACACGGCCACGAGGCCGGCGAGCGGGCCGTTGTAGACGAAGCCGGGGTCGTTCTTGCCCATGGCCAGCGCCACCAGCGTGCCGCCGACCATCGCCATCAGCGAGTTGACGGCGACGAGGCCCGAGATCTTGTCGATGCTCTGCGCGCTCATCACGTTGAAGCCGAACCAGCCCACGCACAGCACCCACGCGCCCAGCGCCAGGAACGGGATGTTCGACGGCGGGTGTGCGCTGAGCGAGCCGTCGCCGCGGTAGCGGTTGCGGCGCGCGCCCAGCAGCAGCACGGCCGGCAGCGCGAGCCAGCCGCCCACGGCGTGCACGACCACCGAGCCGGCGAAGTCATGGAACTCGTGACCCGTGACCGAGGCGATCCAGCCCTGGATGCCGAAGGCCTTGTTCCAGGCGATGCCCTCGTACAGCGGGTAGACGAAACCGACGATCACCGCGGTGGCGATCAGCTGCGGCCAGAACTTGGCGCGCTCGGCGATGCCGCCCGAGATGATGGCCGGAATGGCCGCCGCGAAGGTCAGCAGGAAGAAGAACTTCACCAGCTCGTAGCCGCTTCTTGCCGACAGTTCGGTGGCGCTGACGAAGAAATGCGTGCCGTAGGCCACACCATAGCCCACCAGGAAGTACACGATGGTCGAGACCGAGAAGTCGACCAGGATCTTGACCAGCGCATTGACCTGGTTCTTCTTGCGCACGGTGCCCAGTTCCAGGAAGGCAAAGCCGGCATGCATGGCCAGGACCATGATGGCGCCGAGAAGGATGAACAGCGCGTCAGCGCCCTGTTTGAGTGCGTCCATGAGAGCTTCTTGCAGGTTTTTGGTTTGATTTGGTGCGTCGCACCCGAACGGCTCGGGGCGCCGGCGCAAGAAAGCAAAAATGGTGCCTGAAGGCTCTTGAATGGTGCGAAACGACCCAGGAATGGGCCGATTTCGCGGGGCACGCACCGGATCGGAACGCGATGCCGCAGCGATCAGCCTGCGCCGCCGCGCAGCGCGTCGCGATACCGCCGGCTGCAGGGCACGCTCGTGCCGTCGTGCATGTGCAGCCGGGCATCGCCGCCGTCGAGCGGCTCGATCTCCTTGATGCGGCCCAGGTTCACGGCGTGGCTGCGGTGCACGCGCACGAAGGTGGCGGGGTCGAGCTGGGTCAGGAAGTCGGTGAGCGTGGCGCGCAGCAGGTAGTCGTGGCCGTTGACGTGCAGGCCGACGTAGTTGCCCTCGGCCTGCAGCCAGTCGATGTCGGTGGCGGCGATGAGGAATTCGCGGCGCAGCTTGCGCACGAGGAAGCGTTCGGGGCGGGCCACCACGGGCGGTGGCGCCGGCGGCGCTTCGACAGCGGGCGCGGGAGGCATGGCAGCGTCGGTGGGCGCCTCGGCGGCCACCGGTGGCATCGCAGCCTGGGCTGCCCCAGCGTCCTCCGGCGCGTCGAGCACCCGCGCCTCCCCCTGCAGCCGCAGCATGAACAGCCGGTAGGCCCAGATGCCGAAGACCATCGACACGTACGCGCGCACGTCCTTCAGGTACTCGTAGCCCCACTGACCGCGCCAGTCCGCGAAGTCGTAGCGCTCGCCGACCGCGGCGTAGGCCAGCGCGCGCAGCGCGAACATGGCCACCACGTGCACCACGCTGAACACCACGCTGGCCACCGCATGCCCCGCCAGGTAGCGCAGCAGGTGCCTGCGCGGCAGCGGCGACAGCCAGCGCTCGACCGCCACGATGCCCGGCACCAGCGCCAGCAGCACGAGGTGGCTGGAACCCTCCCACACCAGAATCTCCCAGGTGGCGTGCGGCACGGCGCGCCGCCCCGCATCGACCAGCGCCACCGAGGTGTTGAACACGGCCTGCATCGCCATGACCACGATCCAGAAACCCACCTCCACGTACCGCCGGATCGGCTCGTAGCGTTCGTACAGGTTCTTGCGCGGGTCTCGCATGCGGGGAATTCTCGCGAAAACGGCCCCCTGGGGTCGGCCCATTTCGTCCCTGCGGGGCACCGCTTGTCACAAAGCGGGAGCGATCCGTCCCCTTGCCGACCCCCGCCGGGGCCGCGGGCCCGAGCATCGCGGCTTCTTCGCTTCGAGGCGCCTGCAATGACCACCGCAACCACCCACCCGGCCGACCCACGCCGCCACGACATCGACGCCCTGCGCGCCCTCGCCTTCCTGCTCGTCATCCTCTACCACGTGGGCATGTACTACGTGGCCGACTGGCCCTGGCACCTGAAGAGCCCGCACGCGGCCGAGTGGCTGCCGTGGCCGATGCGGGTGCTGAACCTGTGGCGCATGGACCTGGTGTTTCTCATCTCGGGCGTGTCGCTCGGTTTCCTGAGCCGGGGCCAGGGCATCTGGGGCCTGCTGCGCAGCCGGGGGCTGCGGCTGATGCTGCCGCTGGCCTTCGGCATGGCGGTGGTCGTGCCCTACCAGGCCTATGCCGAGGGCGTGGCGCGCGGGCTGGTGGCACCGGGCTTCGGCACCTTCCTGCTGCGCTACCTGTCGATGGGCGCGCCCTGGCCCAAGGGCGCGTTCGCGGGGGCGGAGTTCGGCATCACCTGGAACCACCTCTGGTACCTGCCTTACCTGTTCCTCTACACGGCGCTGGTCGCGCTGACGCTGCCGCTGTGGCGCTCGGCGGCCGGCCAGTGGGTGCGGCGGCGCTTCAACGGGTTGCGCGGCTGGCAACTGCTGGTGCTGCCCGCACTGCCGCTGCTGGCGTGGACGGTGCTGCTGGCGCGGCATTTCCCCGCCACGCACAACCTGGTGTGGGACTTCCACCTGCACAGCATCTACTTCACCGTCTTCCTCTACGGCTACTGGATGGGCGTGGACACGGGCATCTGGCGCGAGCTCGAACGGCTGCGCCGCGTGTCGCTGCTGCTGGCGGTGGCGGCGATCGGCGCCTTCATCGCGCTGCGCGTCGGAACCCCTGTTGCGCCCAAGGGCCTGCTGATGGACGTGCTGCGCACGGCCTACCTGTGGCTCGCGGTCGCCACGATCCTGGGCCATGGCCACCGCCACCTGAACCGCCCCTGGCCGTGGCTGCGCTGGGCCAACGAGTCGGTCTACCCCTGGTACATGCTGCACCAGACGCTGATCGTCGCGGGGGTGGCGCTGCTGGTGCCGCTGGCGCTGGGCCCGGTGTGGGAGCCCGTGGCGCTGGTCGTCGTGACGATTGCCGGCTGCTGGCTGCTGACCGACGGGCTGATCCGCCGCATCGGCTGGTTGCGCCCGCTGTTCGGACTGAAGCGCAAGCCCGAGCCGGTGATGGTTATGCCGCCTGCTTCGGCTTCGGCGTCGTCGACGCCTCGTCCACCGGCACCAGGATGGCGTTCGCCGTCGCCACGAGCTTGAGCTTGTCTTCGCCTTGGCCTTCAGGCTGCGCGAACAGCTCGGCCCCGACGAACACCTGCTTGCGCCCCGCCTTCACCACGCGCCCGCGCGCCACGAAGGCCTCGCCGATGGCGGGCGAGATGCAGTTGATGGAGAAATGCGAGGCCAGCACGCGGCCCGCCACGGTGGCGGCCGCGAAGCCGCTCACGGTGTCGAGCAGCGCGGCGATCATCCCCGCGTGCAGGAAGCCGGTGTACTGGCCCATGTCTTCCTCGCGCCATTTCATGCGCAGTTCGGCCTGCCCGTCGGCGGCCTGGGTGACGTCGAAACCGGCCCAGCGGTTGAAGGCGGCCGAACGGTTGATGGCCTGGATCGTGTCGAGCATGGGGGGTGTCCTTTCAGGGTGAATCAATGGAGGGAAGGCGAGACCCACTCTAGGAAGTGGAACCGCCGCGCACCGTCTCTTGGGTGACCGGTTCGCCGCTGGCAGATGCCTGCGCGACAGCAACGCGCCCGCGTCACACCGGCGTCATGAAAAAAACTTCGCAACGCCTTAACCCCGTTCGCCCGCCCCGTCCGTAGAAGCGGAGATTCGTCACCGACTTTCTTCCGGAAGGCTTTCCATGCACACACCGTTCTCCGCCCGTCCCCTCCTGCGCGCCACCGCCCTCGCCGCCCTCTGGCTGGCCGCGGGCGCGGGCGCCCATGCACAGCTGCAGGCCGATGCCTCGCGCATCACGCAGGTCAAGGTCTACCCCGGCAGCGCCACGGTCGAGCGCGTGGCGCGTGTCGCGGCCGGCAGCCGCTCGGTCACCTTCGCCTGCCTGCCGGCCGGGCTCGACGTGCAGAGCCTGCAGGTGTCGGCCGGCGCGGCGGTGCGCGTGGGCGAGACCTCGGTGCTCAGCGAGGCGCGCGAGCTCTCGGCCAACTGCGCCACCAGCGCGCTCGACGGCCGCATCCGCGAGCTCGAAGACCGCAAGGCCGCGCTGCAGGCCGAGACCGACGCGCTGGGCATGGTCACGGGTTATCTCAAAGGCCTGTCGGGCGGCGAGTCGGGCCCCGGCGCGCGCGCGCCGATGGACGCGCGCAACCTTGCGGCCATGACCGAGGCGATGCGCCGCTCGGGCCAGGACGCGCTGCTCAAGCAGCACCAGATCCAGCGCCAGCAGACCGACCTCGACCGCCAGCTCAAGCCACTGCTGGCCGAGCGCGGTCGCACGCAGGGCCAAGGCGCGCAGGTGACGGCCGTCACCGTCACGCTGGCCGCCAGTGCCGACGCCGACGTGAAGCTCAGCTACCAGGTCAACGGTCCGGGCTGGACGCCGAGCTACCGCGCGCTGCTCGACACCACGACGCGCAAGGTGCGCATCGAGCGCCAGGCGCTGGTGGCGCAGGCCACGGGCGAGGACTGGCGCGGCGTGAAGCTGGTGCTGTCCACCGGCCAGCCGCGCCGCGAGACCACGGGGCGCACGCCGAGCGCGTGGCGCATCGGCATCGAACCGCCGCCGCGCGCGAATGCCGAGTCGGCGTACATGGCCGCACCGATGCCTGCCGCCGCCCCGGCCGCCATCGCCGCCGACCGCAAGATGGCCATGGAGCGCGCACGCGAGCCGCTGTTCGACGTGAGCGTGTTCGACAACAGCTTCGCCACCGAATTCTCCGTGCCGCAAAGCATCGACGTGCCGTCCAACGGCCAGCGCGTGACCCTGGCACTGGGCCAGCATGAAGACACCGCGCAGCTCGCCGCGCGCACCAGCCCGCGCGTGGACCCGAGCGCCTTCCTGGTCGCCGAGATGGCGCAGCCCGCGGGCGTGTGGCCGGCCGGCCCGATGCAGCTGTACCGCGACGGCAACTTCGTCGGCCAGGGCCGCTGGAACGCGCCGAGCGACGCGAAGCTCACGCTCTCGTTCGGCCGCGACGAACTGGTGCGCGTGCTGGTCGAGCCCGAGCGCGACAACCAGGGCTCGGGCGGTTTTGTCGGCTCGCGCGCCGAGCGCCAGGTGCAGCGCGCCTACGTGGTCGAGAACCGCCACCGCACGCCGATCGCGGTGCAGGTGCTGGAGGCCGCGCCGGTGTCGGTCGACGAGCAAGTGCGCGTGACCACACGCTTTGCACCGCAACCCGCTGATCAAGCGTGGAACAAGCAGCCGGGGCTGGCGATGTGGCGCTTCGACCTGGACGCGGGGCAGACGGCGCGCGTGTCGGCAGACTACACGATCGGGTATCCGAAGGATGCGCGGTTGCAGATGCACTGAGGCTGGGTTTGTTCAGGGCGAGTGCGCAGGCCACCGGGTACTTCCCTCCGCGAATGTCCCCCGGCCTGCGGCCTCCTCCTTGATTTCGCTGCGGGAAGCACCCAGTGTCCTGCGCACGGGACGCGGCGGTGGTGTGCGGCTGATCAACAAGTGCTCTGACCGCGCTCACGTCGATGGGGTGCCTTGCGCAGCGAAATCAAGGAGGAGGGGCGAAGCCCCGGGGGACATTCGCGGAGCAAGGCTCCCCGTCGGCGGGAGCGCCGCCCTGAACACTCGGCCCTTCAAAAATCAAACTTCGCCGACACCTCGAAGGTCCGCCGCGGCGCCAGCAGAACCTGGCTCGCGGCGCGGCCGGTCCAGGTCGCGTAGAGCCGGTCCGTCAGGTTGCGCACACGGAAACTCAACAGGGCATTTTTCAAGCGGTAGCTCACGGCCGCATCGACCGTCGTGAAGCCGTTGATGCGGATCTGGTTGGCGTTGTCGGTGTACATCGGCCCCGTGTGATTCAACGACGCGAAGTACTCGAACTTCGAGCCGTCGGGCCGGTAGGTGGCGAAGACATTGGCCATGCGCTCGGGCACGTTCGGCGGGGTCTTGCCCACGCGCGAGACGTTGCCGGCTTCGACCAGCGTGTCGAAGCGCGCGTCGAGCGCCGCCAGGTTGCCCGCCAGCGTCCATTCGCGCGTGGGCTTCCACACGGCCGACAGCTCGAGGCCGCGTGACGACTGCCGGCCGTTGTTCACGGTGGTGGCCGCATTGTTCGGGTCGCGCGAGAGCACGTTGTCGAGTTCGATCTTGTACAGCGCGGCGGTCCACTCCAAGTTGGCCGCGGGCAGGCTCTGCTTGAAGCCCACCTCGGCCTGTTTGCCGCGCGACATCGGGAACGCGGCGTTCGACGCCGACAGCAGGAAGAGCGACCCGACCGGCAGCGTGGCGTTGGTGTACTGCGCGTACAGGCTCGACTGCGGCGACAGGTCGTACACCGCGCCGAGGCGCCCCGAGGTGGCGCGGTAGCTCGCGCCGAAGCGCGTGACGCTGCCCGCGTTCAGGTCCCAGATGCGGCGGTCGACCTCGGTGCGGTCGTGGCGCAGGCCGCCGACCAGCGTGAGGTCGCGCATCGGCTTGAGCGCGTCTTCCACGAAGACCGAGGCGACCTTCACGCGCGAGAAGGTGTCGGCGCGGTTGCCCGCGCCGGTGGTCAGCGCGGGGTTGTCGTCGAAGTAGCCGGTGTACGGATCGAACACGGGCACGCGCAGTTGCGCGGCGGTGGCGGGGCTGCTGTTCGAGAAGCGGCGCTGGCTGCCGAAGCGGGTTTCGCTGTACTCGCCGCCGACGACGAAGCGGTTGTCCATCCCGGCGATCTTTCCCTTGTGCGTGGCGTCGAAGCGGTCGAGCCAGAAGTCCTGGTCGTGCGTGATGAGCGTCTGGTCGCGCGCGATGCTGGCGGGCGGCACGAAGGTCGCGCTTTCTGAATTGCGGAACATGCGCTTCGATTGGTTGGCCGAGAACTCGTTGCGCCACGACCAGCCGCCGTCCAGTTGCCCCGTGAGGCGCGCGCGCAGCCAGTAGGTTTCGGACGAGTTCTCGTCGTCGCGCACGTTGTAGTTAGTGCGCGCCATGCGCCGGTCGATCACGCGGCCGTCGGGCGTGCTGACGACGTTCGTCGGCTGCGTGGCGAAGCTGCGCGGCACGAGCGGCGTGCCCCAGTAGGCGTCGTTGTCGTCGCGCAGGTAATCGAACGACAGGTCGAGCTTCACCGAGCCGCCCAGGTCCACCAGCAGGCCGCTCGTGAAGTGGTCGATGCGCTCGCCGTTGCGGTCGATGGTGCCCACCTTCGTGTCGTTGCGGCTGTAGTCGAGCCGGTAGGCGCTGGCCTCGCCGAGTGCGCCGCCGAAGCCGAAGGCCGCACGCGTAGAGCCATAACTGCCATACGAAAGCAGCGCTTCCTTGTGCGGGTTGCTGCGGTCGGGCCGCTTGGTCACGAAGTTGACGATGCCGCCGATGGCGCCTTCGCCGTCGAGCACCGAGGCCGGGCCCTTGAGCACTTCGATGCGCTCGTAGTTCCAGGTGTCCTGCACGCGGTTGGTGACGCCCGCGCCCGAGCTGCGCACGCCGTCGTACAGGTACATGAGGCTGTTGAAGCCGCGCAGCGACAGCGTGGTCGGCGACGACGGCGGGCCGCCGCCCGAGAGGCCCGCCATGCCGCGCAGCGCCTCGCTGAAGGTGCGCGCGCCGCGCTGCTGGATCGCGTCCTGCGACAGGATCTCGACCGAGGCCGGCGTCTCGCGCACCGACAGGCCCAGGCGCGAGGCCGTGCCGCTCGAATCGTCGAGGTGCAGGCTGTTCACGTCGCGGCTGCCTTCGATGGTGACGGTGCCGAGTTCGGCGTTGTTGCTGCTGCTGTCTTGTGCAGAGGCGACTTGCAAGGCGGTGAAGGCGGCCAGCGCGACGGTGGTGCGGGTGAACGGGGTCATGGAACGGTGCGTGGAAGAAATGAAGAAAGCGTCAGGCCACCGAGAAGCGCCGCAGCCGCCAGGCCGCGAGCCCGAACAGCAGCAGGCTCGGCACCAGCAGTTGCAGCACGGCCAGCGCGGCCTGCCCGCGCACGAGGTCGGCGGGCTCCTCGTGCCAGGCGAAGGTGGGCATGCGGTCGAAGTCGGCCGGGCCGAGCGCATCGCGCGCGTCAATGCGCGGGAAGAAGAAGGCCTTCCACGCTTCGTGGTGCGCCACGGTCTGCGCGTCGAAGCGCGCATGGCGGCGTGCGCCGTTGCCGGCCAGCGCGGTAATGCCTTCGTAGGCCACGGCCGCCGGCGACACGGCGCCGAAGCGGCCCACCAGCGCCTGCTGTTGTGCCTGCTGCGCGTCGAAGCGCGCGAGCGCGGGGCGGATCGCTTCGTCGACCTCGCGCTGGATGCGGTAGTTGGCCAGCGAGCGGCCGGCGATCTCGATCTTGCCGTCGCGCGGCACGAGGATGGCGCCCTGCCCCACGTGCTGGTACTCGGTGCCCAGCAGGTCCTGGTAGCGCTTCATCGCCTCGGCCGTGACCACGCGCTGGCGCGTGGCCAGCTCGGTGCGCGACGGCGCGGGCGCGGCCTGCGTGACGGCCAGGTTCAGCAGCACGGGCGCCACGAGCACCAGCAGCACCCAGGCGATGACGAGCACCATCGCGTTCGTCGCCGACGAGGCGCCGAAGGCATTGACCGCCACCACCAGCGCGAACCAGAACAGCGCGTAGGCGCCGACCAGCAGCGCCCACCACAGCGTGGCGCTGCCCGCGCCGCCCGCCGTGAGCCCCGCATGGCGCGCGATCCACAGCACCGCCACCGGCAGCAGCACCGCCGGCCCCAGCAGCACAGCCGCGCGCACCGTGAGCTTGCCCGCGAGCAGTGTGCGCAGCCGCAGCGGTTGCGACAGCAGCAGGCGCAAGGTGCCGTTCTCGCGCTCGGCCGAGAGCAGGTTGTAGCTGAGCGCGAAGATGAGCAGCGGCAGCAGGTAGACGATGACGAAGGCCAGGTCGAAATGCCCGCTCAGCAAATGCCACGGGTTCTCGATGTCGCTCGGGTTCATGAACACCACGCGGCTCTGGTTCGTGACCTGGTACTGGCTCGGGAACAGGTCGCTCTGCCCCAGCGCGACCGGGCCCAGCGGCGCGGTCGGCAGCAGCACATGCTGGCCGCCGTAGCTGCTCGCCATGCGCGAAGGGTCGGCCGGATTCTCGAAGGGCGTGGGCTGCGCGGTGCCGGCCAGGATGGCTTCGAGCAAGGTGCGCTGCGCGGTGCGGGTGTCGCGGTCGGCCTGCGCCACGGCCGCTTGCGCGCGGTCGCGCTGGGCGGTCTGCAGCAGGCCGTTGCCCAGTGCATAAGCCACGAGCAAGAGGAACAGCGCGCCGACGACCCACAGGCCGCGCTCGGCGAGCATCAAACGGACTTCCTGGCGCATCACGGCCAGCAGGCGGCGGCCTTGGGGAGGATGGAAGGACGACATGGGTGGCATCCCCTCTCAGAGCGCGCGCTGGCGCAGGGTGGCGAAGGCCGCGAACGCCGCCGCGAGCAGCAGGCCGGCGCACAGCACGAGGAAGCTGCGCGCCTGGTGCCGCAGCGCCCACCCGGCCCCTGGCGGGTGGTAGTCGAAGGGCGGCACGGTGGCCCAGAGCTCGGGCGTGGCCTGGTAGGAGAAGTGGCGGTCGCCGAGCGGATCGGCATGCGCCACGAGGTCCTTGCTCATCAGGTCCTGGATGTGGCGGCGGTGCAGTTCGGCGGCCGTGGTGAAGCGTCGGTGGTGCGAGAAGTCGGTGCCCGCCATGCCCATCGAGAAGCTGCGCACCGCGAGCAGCGGCAGCAGCAGGCCGCTCCACTCCTGCACCTTTTGCTGCTGTTCCCAGGTGTCCCACAGGCGGCCGTAGTGGCGGTCGTACACGGGGTACGAGGCCTGGTCGTCCAAGCGCAGCGCAATGCCCCACTTGCTCAGCGGCACGTCGCGCCCCCAGCGCTCGGTGGTGCCGAAGTTCTGCTGCCAGACCTGGTTCGACACGGCCTTGAGTTCCGCGCCGAGCGCCTGGTTGAACGCCAGCCGCGTCGGGCTCGGGAACCACTTGCGCGAGAGTTCGGAGAGCACGCGCGGCGCCATCACGGCCTGCCCGATCCACAGCGCGAGCAGCACGGTGATCGCCATGCGCGAGGTGGACGACAGCGCCGACACGCCCAGCACCAGGCACACGAAGATGCCGAGGTACACCGCGTAGCCCAGCGACCACGCGCCCAACCGCAGCAGCGCATCGACGCGCCCGCCCGGCTCCGCGCCCACCGCCACGGCCACGGCCGCCACGAGGGCCGCCGGCACCAGCAGCACCGCGAGCAGCGCCGACAGCGCGAGCGCCTTGCCGGCCAGCAGGCGCAGCGGCGCCACGCCCAGGCTCAGCGTCTGGCGCAGGATGCCCTGCTCGCGCTCGCCCGCGAAGGCGTTGAAGCCCAGCACGATCACCAGCAACGGGCCGAGCACCTGCAAGATCCAGCCCACCGACAGGTTGCCGAAGCGCTGCAGGCCGGTCGCGTCCTGCGCGGCATTGAACTTGACCTCGCTCTGGCGGTGCGCCTGCAGCCACACGGTGCTGCCGATGTAGGGGTTGATGCCCGCATCGACCATCGACAGCGGCGGCTCGGGCTTGAAGGCGTGCATGCCCTGGTGCGCGGCGTCGTGCGGGTGGCGCTTGTCCTGGTGCAGCCAGTCGCGGTAGTCCATGGCCTGCGCGGCCACCTGCTCGGCATGCGCGCCGCGCTGGTGCGCCCAGCCGACGGCCAGCGCGGTGAGGAGCAGCACGGCCACGAGCCCGCCGGCCCAGTACAGGCGGCCGTCGCGCAGGCGTTCGGTGAATTCGCGTCGGGCGATCCAGCGCATCGTCATCGGGTCAGGCCCTCATGTGTTGCAGGTAGAGGGACTGCAGGTCGGTCTGGCCGATCTGCGCGCCGTCGAGGCTTTCGACCAGCCGGCCGCGCTTCATGATCCCGACGCGCGTGGCGGTCTGCTGCGCATGGAACAGGTCGTGCGTGGTGGTGAGCACCGCCACGCCGCGGTCGGCCGCGCGGCGCAACAGGTCGGAGAACTCGGCGGCGGCATGCGGGTCGAGCCCCGAGGTGGGCTCGTCGAGCAGCAGCGCCTTGGCCTCTTTGGCCAGCGCCACCGCGATCCACACCTTCTGGCGCATGCCCTTCGAATACATGCTGACGCGCTTGTCGGCGGCCGCGTGGTCGAGCCCCACCTCGGTCATCAGCGCGAGCAGGCGTTCGCGCGGCAGCTCGTGGCCCAGCGCCAAGCCGGCGAAGAAGCGCAGGTTTTCCAGGCCCGAGAGCGTGCCGTACAGCGTGACCTGCTCGGGGATGTACGCCACGTCCTGCTTGGTCGCGACCGGGTGGCGCGTGACGTCGGTGCCGTTGATCTGCACCGTGCCGTCGGTCGGTGCGATGAAGTTCAGGAACAGGTTGATGGTCGTCGTCTTGCCCGCGCCGTTGGCACCCAGCAGGCAGTAGATGTCGCCGCCGCGGATGTCGAGGTCGAGGCGATCGAGCGCGGTGTGCGCGCCGTAGCGTTTGGTGAGGCCGGAGGCTCGGAGCATGGCGGAGGGGTTCCGATGGAAGGAAGGAGGAAAGGAAAGACGCGCGCAGGCACGCCCCCGGCGTGGGCACGCCGATGCGGTCATCGAATGGGGAATGAAGGCGACGGCGGCAGAGCCGCCGAATGCGCTCAGCGCTTGTTCTTGTTCTTTGCGCCGCCTTGCCGCGCCTTGAAGCGCGGGTTGGACTTGCAGATGACGTAGGTGCGGCCGCGCCGCGTCACCACCTGGCAATCGCGGTGACGCTTCTTGGCTTCCTTGAGCGAGGACAGGACTTGCATGGACGTGGCCGGGGAGTTCGTTCGGACACGCGAATATACGTTATTGCGAATTCATTCTCAATAACTTTGTTGACCTTTCCCCGGCACCCCGGGGCCCCGCCGTCGTCAGTGCGGCGGGTGCGCCTTCGGCGCTTTCGCGCCGGCGTCGACACAGGCCGCGCACAGGCCATGCAACGTGACCTCGTGGTGCGTCACCTGGAAGCCCTTGGGGGCCAGGTCGTGCATCGGCCCCGGGCAGGCGTGCAGCAGGAACACCTGGCCGCAGTGCGAGCAATGGAAGTAGTGATGGTGGTGGTGCCCTGCATCGCCACCTTCGCTGGCGCCGTGCGAATGGTGGTCGTGCGGGTCGGCCTTGCAGGCCACTTCGTAGCGCGCCGGTTCGCCCGGCAGCTCGACCTTGGCGATCTCGCCGTCGGCCAGCAGCAGCGAGACCTGGCGGTACACCGTCGACAGGCTGATCTCGGGCACGATGGCCCGTGCATGCTCGAGGATTTCGGGGGCGGTCAGCACGCGGCCGGCGTCGCTGAAGGCGGAGAAAACGGCGTTGCGCTGGCGCGTGAGACGTTGCATCTCTCGATGATAGGGGCGGCCCGCGCGGCCTTCAGCGAGCCGCGCGCAAGACCTTCACGCGTCGGCCGCTGGGCCGCCGTCTGCCTCGGGCTTGACCTTGCCCTTCTTGCCGCGCGCCGCCTTCTTCGCGGCGCGCTCGGCGTCGGCGCGCTGGCCGGCGGCCAGCCACTGCGCGAACTCCTCGGGCGTCTCGAGCGTGATGCGCCCCAGGTTGCCGGCGCGGAACTCGTGCATCACGATCTCTGCGGCCTTCTGCAGGTTGACCTTGCCCTTGCCCAGCAGCGCGCCGCGCTTGCGGCCGATGGTGTCGAGGACGTCTTCGTCCTTCATGCCGGCCAGGGTGGCGGCATCGAGCTCGACGAGCTTGAAGCGCGCGACGATGCCTTCGGCGTAGTTCGCCTTGAGGTAGTCGAGCAGCTCCAGCGCCACTTCTTCTTCATCGAAAGCGTTGCGCCCCACCGCGCCGCTGGCCGCGAGGTTGTAGCCGCTCTTGGGCACGATGATGCGCGGCCACAGCATGCCGGGCGTGTCCCACAGGTAGAAGTCGTCGGCCAGCGTGATGCGCTGCTCGAGCTTGGTGATGCCGGCCTCGTCGCCGGTCTTGGCCTTGCGCCCGCCGGTGAGCGTGTTGATGAGGGTCGACTTGCCCACGTTGGGAATGCCGCAGATCAGCACGCGCATCGGCTTGGCCATGCCGCCGCGGTTGGGCGACAGCTCGTGGCAGGCGCGCACGATGCGCTGCGCGGGCATGGTCAGGCTGGCATCGAGCGCGATGGCACGGGTGTCGGGCAGCGCGTTGTAGTGCGCCAGCCAGGCCTCGGTGCGCGCGGGGTCGGCCAGGTCCTGCTTGTTGAGCACCTTCAGCGTGGGCCGGCCGGCCGTGAGCTCGGCCAGCATCGGGTTGGCGCTGGAGCCGGGCAGGCGCGCGTCGAGCAGTTCGATCACCACGTCGATGTCCTTCACCCGTTCGGTGATGGCCTTCTGGGTCGAATACATGTGACCGGGGAACCACTGGATCGCCATCGATGGATGCTCTTTCTTTCGCGCTGTCTGGAAGGGGACCGGCCTCGCAGGCCGGGTGCGCATTGTGAACCGGGAAACGGACCGATTCCTCGTTGCTGCGCTTTTGATAGCACCAACTGGCGTATTCACTGGCTTGTTGGCCGCCAGATCACCCCTAGAATCCGCGCGCTGCGCCTGCAGCCGTTTCAAAAAGTCACACCGAGGGAGATCCTTTTCATGGTCCAGCGCCTTGCCGCCGCCGCCCTGCTCGCGGCCACCACCATCCTGTCCGCCACCGCGGTGCATGCCCAGCGCCCGTCGCCGCCGCCCGGCCCGCTGACCGACGGCTTCCTGTGCTGCAACATGCGCACCTACGGCGACTCGATCAGCGACATCAACTACGACGAACAGGGCACGAGCGTCGTCCCCGCGGGCACGCCGGCGCGCATCACGGCCTACGACTTCCGCTTCTTCAACCTCGATCTCGCGGGCAAGCCCCAGCGCATCAAGAACGACTACAGCCGCAACATCACGCTGATCGACTTCGCCAAGCGCTACGTGGTCACCGAAGACCCGAAGCGCAAGATCGCCAGCTTCCCGCCCGCGGTGGGCGCCGCCATCCTCGCGGGCAAGGTGATGCCGGGCATGACGCGCGAACAGGTGCTGATGGCGCTGGGCTACCCGGTGGCCAGCGAGAACCCGAGCCTGGACGCGCCGGTGTGGCGCTACTGGCGCGACAGCTGGTCGGAGTTCCAGGTGAACTTCGATGCGCAAGGCCTCGTGAAGGACGTCGCGGGCAATGCCGTGGCGCTGAGCCGCGTGCTCGCCGCCGCGCCCTGAGCACCCTTGATCATCCCCGGGTTCGTGTGCGCGGCGTGACACGCGCAACACCCGGGAGGGTTTTGCATCGCGAAGGGCGATTCCGCCCCTATGATTTGTCCGAAGCACGGCGCCGCCACGTGCGTCGGCCGGATCGAAACCCCTGAATGGAGTGCCTGCGATGAAACCCGTCTCCGAACTGCTCAAGCGCCACGATTCCGCCGCCTGGCGCACCTCGCCCGACACCAGCGTGTTCGACGCGCTGGCCACGCTGGCGCATTTCGAAGTGGGCGCGCTCATGGTGATGGACGGCGAAAAGCTCGTGGGCTTTTTGTCCGAGCGCGACTACACCCGCAAGGTGGCGCTGCAGGGCAAGAACTCCAAGGAGATGAAGGTCGCCGAGATCATGACGCCCGACGTGATGACCGTCACCCCGCAGACCCGCACCCGCGCCTGCATGGCGCTCATGAGCCAGCGCAAGTTCCGCCACCTGCCCGTGGTCGACGGCGACAAGGTGGTCGGCATGATCTCGATTCAAGACCTGATGGACGACATCATTTCCGAGCACGAGCAGACCATCACCCAGCTGACCAGTTACATCCAGAGCTGAGCACGCTGCCATGCCCCCGGGAAAAAGGGGCAACACACCTACGCGCAGGGGCACTCTTTCGGGTGCACAGTGAAGGCTCGTTCACCATCCAGCAGGGACATACGCAATGCAGATCCAGGTCAACACGAGCAATGGCATCACCAACAAGGACACGCTGGAGCGCTGGGCAGACACCGAGATCAAGCAGCACCTGAGCCGTTTCGTCGAAGACGTGACGCGCGTCGAGGTGCACCTGAGCGACGAGAACCACGACAAGGCCGGCGGCGGCGACAAGTGCTGCGTGATGGAAGCGCGCCTGGCGCACCACCAGCCGCTCGCGGTGACACAGCACGCCACCAGCCTCGACGAGGCCTTCCGCGGCGCGGCCGACAAGCTCAAGCGCCTGCTCGACAACACGCTGGGCCGCCTCAACAACCACCGCGCCCGCGACTCGATCCGCCGCGACGGCGAGGGCTTCGTCGCCGAGTAGTCGAGTCGAAGCTCAGCGCGCCGGCTTGCGCTTCGGCGCGGGCAGGTGCTGCGGCGTTTCCACCGGAATGAGCGGCGGGCGCCGCCCGCCGGCCATCCAGGCGTCGTAGAAATCGATCTTGCGATCGACCAGCGACAGCGCCTGCTGCCAGTCGGCAATGGTCTGGTGCACGCGCGCGCGGTGCGCCTCGAGCAGGTCGCGCCGCTGGCGCAGCGTGGCCTTGCCCTGCAATGCGAGCGCCGTGTAGTCGCGCATTTCGGCAATCGACATGCCGGTGCGGCGCAGCCGGTCCATCAGGTCGAGCCAGCCCACATGCAGTTCGCCGTACACGCGCCGCCCACCCGCGTCGCGCGCCACGCCGGGCACGAGGCCCTGCGATTCGTACCAGCGGATGGCGTGCACCGTGCGGCCCGTGCGCGCGGCCAGCTCGCCGATGTGGAACGACGGCGTGGCAGCGCTGGCGTCAGCCGGCATGGGCGGTCGGCGCATCGAGCGCCCGCTCGACCAGCGCGGTGTCGAAGTACTCGGTCAATGTCTTCACCTGGCCTCCTTCGAGTCGGTAGACGTAGCAATAGCGGTTGTTGTAGCGCTTGCCGGCCTTGGTGGGCACGTCGCCGCTGAACAGCACCACCACGCGGTCGCCTTCCGCAATGATGCATTCGGTCTTGCTCACATAGGGCCCGGCGAACTGCCCGAACAGCGGCTTGATCAGCTCTTCGCGGATCGCCTGCTTGCCCTGGTACGTGCGCGACCAGGGCGTGCTGCCTTCCAGCGTCCAGCTGGCGTCGTCGGCCAGGCTGTCGATGAAGGCCTGGCCATTGCCCTTGTCCAGCTCCGCATGGATGCGCTGGACCAGGGCCTTGTTGTCGATCGTGTGCATGGCGTGATTTCCTTGGATGAATGAAGACACCGGACATCCGGTGAATTCATTGGAAATGCTCGAGTGCGCTCGAAGTCAAGCGCCATGTACCGAGTGACGAAAGTTCAGCCCCGGCCGGCGTTCGCCTGGCCCTTGGCGACTTCGTTCGCGCCCTGGGCGGTGCCGCTTTGCGGCACGGCCTCGCCCTCGCGCGCGGTCACTTCCGACAGGCGCGCGGCCAGCTGCTCGGGCGTGTCGGCGGCAATGCCCAGCCAGGCGCCCTGCGTGAGCGTGATGTGGGCGGCCTCGAAGGTGCCGGCGCCGGCACAGAGGATGGTGCGGTTGGGCGCGTCCTGCGCGGCCAGCACCAGCATCGCGGGCACGACGGCCTCGGGGCGGAAGGCCTCGAGCATGTCCTTGGGGAACAGGTCTTCCGTCATGCGCGTGGCGGCGGTGGGCGCCAGGCAGTTCACGCGGATGTCGTTCTTGGCGCCTTCAATGCTCAGCGTCTGCATGAGGCCCACCAGCGCCAGCTTGGCGGCGCCGTAGTTGCTCTGGCCGAAGTTGCCGTACAGGCCCGACGACGAGGTGGTCATCACGATGCGGCCGTACTTCTGCTCGTTCATGAGCGCCCAGACGGCCTTGGTGCAGTTCACGGCGCCCATCAGGTGCACGTCGACCACCAGCTTGAAATCGTCCAGTTCCATCTTGGCGAAGCTCTTGTCGCGCAGGATGCCGGCGTTGTTCACCAGGATGTCGACGCGGCCCCAGGCGTCGACCGCCTGCTTGACCATGGCCTGCACGGCCTCGAAGTCGGTCACCGAGGCGCCGTTGGCAATGGCTTCGCCGCCGGCCGCCTTGATCTCGTCGACCACCGCCTGCGCGGCGCTGACCGAGCCGCCCGAGCCGTCGCGCGCGCCGCCCAGGTCGTTGACCACCACCTTGGCGCCGCGCGCCGCCAAGGCCAGCGCATGCTGGCGGCCCAGGCCGCCGCCGGCGCCGGTCACGATGGCCACGCGGCCCTGGAAGTCGATGGAGGTGCTGTTGCTCATGAGGTCTCTGCTCGCTGTCTGAACTGTGTGGGTCGGTGTTGGTGAGGGTTGCCAATTGACAACAACCCAACGTTTTACCTCAGTTCCCCGCCCCGTTCGCCGCCGGGCGCCCCCGGCGGGAGTCACCCATGCGACGGCTGGACGGTGGCGCAGTACGCCACCAGCTGGTCGAGTTCGGCCGATTTGTCGAAGAAGGCATCGGCGCCCAGTTGCTGGGAGCGCAGGCGCATGTCGGCGGTGGCGTAGTTGCTGAGCACCACCACCTTCTGGTGCGGCGCGCGCTGGCGGCAGGCGTTCAGCACGGCCAGGCCGTTGCCGCGCTGCAGGAACAGGTCGACGATGGCCAGGTCCCAATCGCTCTTGTGGTCGCGCAGCCATTCGAGCGCTTCGTCGGCGGTGCTGGCCGAGGCGATCACGTGCGCATCGACCACGTCCTCGAGAAAGTCGACCAGGTTCTCGCGGATCACCGGACTGTCCTCGACCAGGTAGGCATGAAGCGTCATGGTGGGTGTCTCGGGTCCGGAACTGGGCAGCGCATGACACCATCTTCCGGGCTGGCCGCCGCGCCACGGTGAGCCGGACAGGTCAATGGCTGTAGGCCATCGGCCAGCGGCGTTGTCGGCATGCGCCGGCCGGCGCCGCCGGGGTGACCGTCTCAGGCCGCGACCGGCAGGCGGCCGGGGGCCATGCCCAGGCGCGCCGGCGAGACGTACTGCTCGCGGTAGATCTCGAAGGGCATGGTGTCGGCCGCCTCGATGCGCTTTTGCGCCTGGATCGACTCGGCCGTCATCTGCTCGAACCCGGCCTGCTGCGCGGCCGAGAACGGCAGCGCCAGCAGCGCGGCGCGGGTCTGCTCCGACTGGGCGCGCACGAAGCCGACGAAGGAGTTGCCGTGCTGCTGCTCGATGGCCGCGAGCACGCGGGCCGAGGGCAGGCTGTCGGGGTTCTCGAGGCCGGCCTTGGCGGCGCGCACCGCGTCGACGTGCTGCGTGCCGCCCTGCGCCGCGTCGAGCGCGGCGGCAATCGGCAGGCACTGCTCGACCAGCTCCAGGCCCCAGTCGGTGAGCCCGACCTCGCGCCCGTCGCGGCGCAGCTTCAGCCCCGGCTCGCGGCCGCGCGCGGCCGTGAGGTGCTGGTTCTGCGCCAGGTCGGCGATTTCCTGCGGCGTGTCGTCGGGGCTGTCGTTCAGCAGGCAGTGCAGCAGGAACACGTCGATGAAGCGCATGGTCTGCGCATTGATGCCGACGGTCTCGAAGGGGTCCAGGTCCATCAGGCGCACCTCGACGTACTCCACGCCGCGCTCGCGCAGCGCGTGCAGCGGGCGCTCGCCGGAGTGGATCACGCGCTTGGGGCGGATGGTGCCGTAGAACTCGTTCTCGATCTGCAGCAGGCTGGTGCCCAGCTGGTTGTAGTCGCCGCCCAGGTTGCGGATGCCGATGGCCTCGTAGGCCGGCCACGGGCGTGTGAGCGCGTCCTGCAGCGAGGCGCCGTAGCCCTCCAGGCTGTTGTAGCTCACGGCCAGCGAGGCCTGCGCCTCGCTCTGGTAGCCCAGGCGGCCCATGCGCAGCGAGGTGCCGTGCGGCATGTACATGCTGCCGTCGCCCAGCGGCTGCAGCTCGTGCGGGCGGCCCGCGACAAAGCTCGAACACAGGGCCGGCGAGGCGCCGAACAGGTACAGCAGCAGGAAAGCCTGGCGACGGAAGTTGCGGATGAGCGCGAAGTACTCTTCGCTCGACACCTCCGGCAGCGACCAGTTGTAGTGGATGCCCGAGATGGTCTGCATGCGGCGGCCATAGCGGTGGCTCAGGCCCATGCGGTACACGCTCTTGGCGCGGCCCACGTTCGACGAGCCGTAGCGGCCGATCGGAATGGTCTCGTCGGTCGGCAGGCCGCAGGGCATGCTCGACACCCACAGGCGCTCGTCACCGAGCTGGTCGAGCACGCGGTAGGTGAACTGGTGCACCCGCGTGAGCTCTTCGAGCGCCGACTCCACGCCCGCGTGCACGCCCGTGATGAGTTCGAGCTGCGATTCGCTGAAGTCGGTCGTGATGTGCGGATGCGTGAGCGCCGAGCCCAGCGCCAGCGGATGCGGCGTGAGGGCCAGCTTGCCGTCGGGCAGCGCGCGCAGGCTTTCCTTCTCGATGCCGCGACGCATTCCCTTCAATCGCGCGGCCGGGAGTGCACCCAGCCTCTCCTGCAATCTGTTGCTCATGTTCTTATGACCCATCAATCTTCTGTGGGGCTGGAAGGTAGCACGGGCGGACAGGCACTGCTGAAGCAGGGAATCCCGCATCCGGCTATGCTGTTTTTTGCTACTTTTTTCATAGCTACCCTCTCAAATACCACCGGCCTTGCGGCGCGCAGCGGGGGTTCGAAATTCAGGCCTTGGCGCGGCCAGCCGCGAGGTCGATCTCTTCCGACTGGTAGACATGGATCGACGGCACGCCGTCGGCCATGGCCGCGAGCGCCTTGCCGAAAGCGCGCGATGCGTCGACGCGAAAGTGCGCCTGCAGCGCCGCCATGTCGCTCCAGCGCTCCACGAAGGTGAGCTGCAGCGGGTCTTGCACGTCGGTCGTGACGTCATGCGAGATGCAGCCGGGCTCGGCGCGCGAGCGCAGCACGTGTTCCACGCTGATGGCCAGCATCGCCTGCAGGGTGTCGGCCTTTGCCAGCGCGTGTCCGATGACCAGGATCATGGGGGTCTCCTTCTGTGCGTTCTTGCGGGGTGACAGGATCAGGATGGATGCGCGCGCGGCCCGGCGTGATGGGCCTTCAGCCGAACACGCGCAGCAGGAAGCGGTTGAGGTCGGCGATCTCTTCCATGCAGACCGAGTGCGCCATGGGGTATTCGTGCCACTCGACCGGGTGGCCCAGCGCCACCAGCGCGTCGCGCGACTGTTCGGCGCGCGCCAGCGGCACCACCGGGTCCTGCCGGCCGTGCGCGAGGAACACGGGCGTGTCGTGGTTGGCGCCGTGGCGCTCGGCCGCCGTGGTCGCGGCGATCGGCAGGTAGCCCGAAAGGCCGACGATGCCGGCCAGCCGCTCGCCGTGGCGCAGCCCCGTCATCAGCGCCATCGCGCAGCCTTGCGAGAAGCCAGCCACCACGATGCGGTGGGCGGGAATGCCGCGTGCCTTTTCGTTGGCGATGAGGGCCTCGATGCTCGCCTGCGAGCGGCGCAGGCCGGCTTCGTCCTCGCGCGCCACCAGATCGGCCACCGCGATGTCGTACCAGGCGGGCATCTCGTAGCCGCCGTTGATGGTCACGGGAATGACGGGCGCATTGGGGAACACGAAGCGCACCGGGCCCACGGCCGACAGGTCGAGTTCGCCGGCGATCGGCACGAAGTCGTTGCCGTCGGCACCCAGGCCGTGCATCAGGATCACCGAGGCGGTGGGGTTCGGGGCGGTTTCGATTTCGATGGGGGGACGGGACATGGTCAACGAAGGTATTCAGGAATGCGAATGCCCGGACCTTAGCGCATTCGGGCGACCCGGGCCGCGGCGAAACGGCCGGTTGGCTGACTTGCACCTCGCAACATCCGCGCCTTCGGGCCGCCCCGGCGCCCTTGCCGGCACAAGGGAGCGCCGGATGCAACACAATGGCGTTTCGCATGAAGACCACCCCGAACCCGTCCCCGAAGACCTCGTCGCCCGGCCCCGCCTTCGACAGCGAGGCGCTGCTGCGCGGCAGCGGGCTGCGCGTGACGCGCGCCGCCCAGACCGTGCTCGAGCTGCTCGAACACGGCTCGCAGCCGCTGACCCACGAGGAAGTGGCCGCCGCCTACACCGCCGCCACGGGCGAGCCGCCCGACCGCGTCACGCTCTACCGCGTGCTCGACCGGCTGGTCGAGGCCGGCCTGTGCGACCGCCGCGTGGGCGCCGACCGGGTCAACCGCTTCGCGCGGCACGTCGACACCGCCTCGGGCAACACCTTCGAATGCGACCAGTGCCACAAGGTGCTGGCCCTGCCCTCCGACCCCGAACTGCCCAAGGTGATGGGCCGGCTCGGCAAGGCGCTGCGCAAGCAGGGCATCGACACGCGGCACACGGCGCTCACGCTGCACGGCATGTGCGGCGACTGTGCGCGGTAGCTCGCCGAGCCGACCAGGCCGCGCGTGTACGTCTCCCGGCACCACCGCCAGCCCGACCTCGGCGCGAGCCACGCGCTGATCGATGCGCATCCGCTGGGCGCCTGGGTCGTTCAGGGCGCCGACGGGCTGGTCGCCAACCACCTGCCCTTTCTGCTCGACCGCTCGCGCGGCCCGTTCGGCACGCTGCTCGGCCACGTGTCGCGCGCCAATCCCGTGTGGCGCCAGCTCGATGCCCCGGCCCCGTCGGTCGTGATGTTCCAGGGGCCGCAGGCCTACATCACGCCCGGCTGGTACCCCGGCAAGGCCGAGCACGGCCAGGTGGTGCCGACCTGGAATTACGCCGTCGCCCACGCGCACGGCATCGCGCGCGCCATCGACGACGAAGCCTGGCTGCTCGACCTGCTCGCGCGGCTGACCGCGGCGAACGAGGCCGGCCAACCCGTGCCCTGGCAGACCACGGACGCGCCCGAGACCTTCATCCGCAAGCTGGCGCGCGCCGTGGTGGGCATCGAGATCCCCATCGACCGCCTCGAAGGCAAGCTCAAGGCCAGCCAGGATGAAGCCCTGCAGGACCGTCAAGGCACGGTGCAGGGCCTGGCCGCCGTCGGCAGCGAGAACGCATCGGCCATGGCGCGGCTGGTGCAGCAGGCGATGCAGCCCGGCAGCGCCGGCGACTGAACCGCCCGCGCGCTCACACGTTCCACGACGGAAACGGATCGGGCAGGTTCTGCCACCACGAGGGGCCGAAGCGCATCTCGTTGGGCGTGAGCAGGCAGGCATCGAGCCGTGCGCGCAGCGCGGCTTCGTCCATGCCGATGCCGATCAGCACCAGCTCCTGGCGCGCATCGCCGGTGGCGTTGTCCCAGTTCTTGCGGATGAGTTCGAGCCCATCGGGGTCGGTCGGCCAGTGTTCGCGCGGCACGGCCGCCCACCACAGGCCCGCCACGCCGTAGCGGCAGGCACCGCCGGCCTGTGACCACGAACCCGCGCGGGTCGGCCGGCTCGCGAGCCAGAAGAAGCCCTTGGAGCGCACCACGCCCTCCCACTCGCCTTGCACCAGGTCCCAGAAACGCTGCGGATGGAACGGCAGGCGCGACCGGTAGACGAAGCTGCGGATGCCGTAGGCCTCGCTCTCGGGCACGTGCTCGCCGCGCAGCTCGGCCAGCCAGCCGGGCGCCTGCTCGGCCTGCTCGAAATCGAACAGGGCCGTGTCGAGCACGCGGTCGAGCGCGACGCGGCCGAACTCCGACTCTTCGATGCGCGCACGCGGGTTGAGGCTGCGCAGGATCGCCATCAGCCGCTCGCGTTCTTCGGCCGTCACGAGGTCGGTCTTGTTGACCACGAGCACGTCGCAGAACTCGATCTGCTCGATCAGCAGGTCGACCACCGTGCGCGTGTCCTCGTCGCCCAGCGACTGGCCGCGCTGGCCCAGGCTGTCGGGCGAGCCGTAGTCGCGCAGGAAATTGAAGGCATCGACCACCGTGACCATGGTGTCCAGCCGCGCCACGTCGGCCAGGCTCTGGCCGTCCTCGCCCGCGAAGGTGAAGGTCTCGGCCACGGGCAGCGGCTCGGAGATGCCGGTCGACTCGATCACGAGCTGGTCGAAACGCCCTTCCTTGGCGAGCCGCTTCACCTCGATCAGCAGGTCTTCGCGCAGCGTGCAGCAGATGCAGCCGTTGCTCATCTCGACCAGCTTCTCGTCGGTGCGCGACAGCGCGGCGCCGCCTTCGCGCACCAGCGCGGCGTCGATGTTGACCTCGCTCATGTCGTTGACGATCACCGCCACGCGGCGGCCCTCGCGGTTGTGCAGGATATGGTTGAGCAGCGTGGTCTTGCCGGCGCCCAGGAAGCCGGACAGCACGGTGACGGGAAGACGATCGGCCATGAGGGCAGGCTCCGTAGTTGCAACAGAATTGCATTATATGGGTTGACGCAACTCAGTTGCATTTCATGCAAACGTGACCGACAGGCGCGCGCTCGCCTACCATCCAGCGCATGACCGATTTCTCTGCCTTCGTCGCCCCGCCGCCCTCCGACGCGCCGCACGCGACCGTCGTCGCCGCCGCGTCGGCCTGCCTCGACCGTTTCACGGCCGCGTTCAATGCCTCGGACACGCGCGGCATGGACGCCGAGCTGCACTTTCCGCACACGATGCTCTCGGGCGCGCAGCGGCTCGACTGGCCCGCGCCCGGCCAGCACCCGGTGGATTTCTTCGACACGCTCAAGGCCAGCGGCTGGGCCTCCACACAGTACGAGAAGAAGGAGCCGGTGCTCCTGAGCCACGACAAGGTGCACTTCGTCGTGCACTACACGCGGCGCGATGCGGCCGGCGCGGTGCTCAGCACGCACGCCAACCTCTGGATCGTCGTGCAGGCCGAGGGGCGCTGGGGCATCGCCCTGCGCTCGTACTGAATGAACCCGAAAGAAAAAGGACCGCGTCCCATGCCCCCCTCCGCCCTGCAGCTCGTCTGGCCGTCGCCCGAGCACCTGCCCGGCTACATCGCTGCGCTCGAGCGCGGCTGGTCGCCCAACAACCTGCGGGCCGAAGCCGGCCGCGAAGAGCTGGCGCTGATCCGCACCGACCCCGACGGCTTTCTCGCCGGCCTCGTCGACCGCGAGGCCAAGGGCCCGCCCATCGCGCTGCCCACCGGTGGCACCGTGCCGCGGCTGCCGGGCTACCGGCGCTGGCTGTGGGACGGCGAGTTCTGCGGCAGCATCCAGCTGCGCTGGCAGCCGAGCACCAACGCCCTGCCTTCGTACTGCCTCGGCCACATCGGCTACGGCGTGGTGCCGTGGAAAAGCGGCCGGGGCTATGCCACCGCCGCGCTGCGCGCGCTGCTGCCCGATGCGCGCGCCATCGGCCTGGACCACGTCGAGATCACGACCAGCCCCGACAATCTCGCCTCGCAGCGCGTGATCCGCGCCAACGGCGGCGTGCTGGTCGAGGAGTTCATCACCGAGCCCGGGCTCGGTGGCGCGCCCGAGCTGCGCTTTCGCATCGACGTGCGCGAACTCGGCTGACGCTACAGCTCGAACGCCTCGACCTGCCGCCCGTCGATGTCGGTGAAGCCGTAGGCACGCGCCAGATCGGCCACGCGCAGCACCTGGCCGGTCTTGTCGAGCACCTGCGCATCGCCCGCCAGCGCGGCCACGGCGCGGCCCAGGTAGCGCGGCGATTCGGTGCGCGCCAGCGCGGGGCGCTCCTGCCAGTGCGCCTCGTCGGTCTTGTGGCCCGCGAGCACGAACTCGGTGCGCATCCAGCCCGGCGACACCGCCACCGAGGCCACGCCGTGCGGCTGCAGCTCCTGCGCGATGCCGAAGGCCAGCCGCGTCATCGACGCCTTGGCGAGGTCGTAGAACAGGTTGCCGCGCAGGTAGTGGCCGCGGTCCCAGAAGGTGGTGGTGACGATCAGGCCCTGCTTGCGCGCCACCATGCCCGGCGCGGCGCAGCGGCTGGCCACGAGGTGGTTGCGCACGCCGCGGTCGAACATCGAATCCCAGTTGGCGAGCGGGTGTTCCCAGAACGGCGCCTCGAAGACGCCCGTGAAGCTTTCGTGCCCGCCCCAGGCGTTGTTCACGAGCAGGTCGAGCCGGCCCTGCTCGCGCTCGACGCGCGCGAACAGCGCCGCCACCTCGTCTTCCTTCGTGTGGTCGCAGGCCAAGGCAATGCCGCGCCCGCCGAGTTGTGTGACCTCGTCGGCGGTGTCGTCGATGGTGCCGGGCAAGGCGGCCAGCTCGGACAGGGCGAGCAGCTGGCCGTAGCTGTCGGCCGGCCGCGCGCGGGTGCTGCGCCCGGTCACGTACACGGTGGCGCCGGCCGCGCCCAGTTCCTGCGCGATGCCACGGCCCGCGCCGCGGCTGGCGCCGGTCACCACGGCCACGCGGCCCGCCAGCGGACGGTGCGCGGCATCAGGGGTGGAGAGGGCTGCTGTCATGTGTCGTTGCTCCTTCGTTCGGTGAGGGTCCTTGGGCAGGACAGGCCGCCACGATAGGCCGGCCTCAGCGCGCCGTCTTGGAAGAAACCGAAACCCGGCGCCCGAGGAACTCGGTGGGTGTCACGCCGCACAGGGCGCGGAACTCGTTGACGAGGTGCGACTGGTCGTAGAACCCGTGGTCCAGCGCCATGTCGGCCCAGGCCGGCGCGCTGTGCAGGCGCAGCGCGCGCAGGCAGGCATGCAGCCGCGCGAGCCGGCCCCAGGCACGCGGCGACAGCCCGACGTGCGCATGAAAGAGCTGCTGCAACCGGCGCTCGCCCACACCGACGGCCTGCGCCACCTCGCGCAATGCCTGGCGCCCGTCGGCGGCGGCGATGAGCCGCGCAGCGTGCATCGCCGCGGCCGGCGGCGTGCCGTCGCCGGCTTTCTGCAGGCGCTTCACCAGGGCCTGTTGCAGCAGCTGCGCGCGTGCGGCATCGCCGCGCGCTTCGGCCATGCGTGCGAGCAGCGTCGTGCCCTCGCCGCCCCAGAGTTCGTCCAGGTGCACCGCGCGGCCCGCGATCTCGCCGGCCGGCACGCCCAGCAACGCCACCGCCGCGCCGGGACGCAGCGCCACCGACAGGCCTTCCACCGTGTCGCGCATCCGCACCACGGCGGGCGCGGCGAAGGCGCCGATGGCTTCGACCGCCTGCCCCGGTGCGTCGTCGGCCGAGGGCGCATCGCCGAAGTTGAAGACCAGCCGGATCGCGCCGTCGGGCAGCACGCGCTCGCGCACCTCGTGGCCGGGCGCGAAGGTCTCGCGGTACATCAGCAGGTGCGAGACATGCGACCGCAGGGCCGGCGCGATCGGCAGCACCTGCAGCGTGCCGTCGGGCACGCCCGACTCCGGCCCGTGCAGCGGGTCGTCGTGAAGCCGGAGGAAAAGACGTTCGCCCATGGCGGTCGATTGTGAGGAAAAACCCGCCGCTGCGCGACCCGGCGGGCACGGGCCGACAATCGGCTGGCGCCCCTTGTCCACCCGTCGTTCACATGCCCGATTCCGCCCTCCCCGTGCTCTATTCGTTCCGCCGTTGCCCCTATGCGATGCGGGCCCGGCTCGCGCTCGTGGCGAGCGAACAGCGCTGCGAACTGCGCGAGGTCGAGCTCAAGCGCAAGCCCGCCGAGATGCTCGCGGCCTCGCCCAAGGGCACGGTCCCCGTGCTGGTGCTCGACGGCGGCACGGCGGTGCTGGAGCAAAGCCTGGACGTGATGCTGTGGGCGCTGCGCCGCCACGATCCGCTACGCTGGCTGACGCCCGAGCGCGGCGCGCTCGACGACCTGCTCGCGTTGGTGACGGCGTGCGACAACGACTTCAAGCCGCTGCTCGACCGCTACAAGTACCCGGCGCGTTACCCCGCGTCGGAAGGCTCGGCACGCGACGAGGGCGCGCGCTTCCTGCAAGGGCTCGAAGACCGGCTCGCGATGTCGGCGCAACTGGCCGGCGCGCACGCCACGCTGGCCGATGCGGCGCTGATGCCCTTCGTGCGCCAGTTCGCGATGGTCGATGCGGCGTGGTTCGACGCCCAGCCCTGGCCGCGCCTGCAAGCCTGGCTCGCGGGCTGGACCGCGTCGGAGCTGTTCGCGCGCATCATGGCCAAGTACACGCCCTGGCAGGCGGGCGAACCGGGCGTGAGCTTTCCGCCCGCCTGATCAGTAGACGTCGCGGCGGTAGCGGCCTTCGGCGATGAGCGCGTCCATGCCGCTCTCGCCCAGCACCTCGGTGAGTGCCGCGTCCACGCCCGGCGCCATGCCTTCGAGGCTGCCGCACACGAAAACGATCGCGCCCTCTTCGTCCACCCACTGCTTCAGCACCTCGCCAGCCTCGCGCAGGCGGTCCTGCACATACACGCGCTGCGCCTGGTCGCGCGAGTAGACGAAGTCCGCACGCGCGACCAGACCACCGGCCTGCCATGCCGCGACCTCGTCCGCGCCGAAGCCGTCGTGCGCCGCCTGCCGCTCGCCGAACACCAGCCAGTTGCGGCCATGCCCGCGGCGCGCACGCTCGCGCAGCAGCGCGCGCAGGCCCGCAAAGCCCGAGCCGTTGCCGATGAAGATGCAAGGCCGCGCATCGTCGGGCAGCGCGAAGCCCGGGTTCGCGACAAGGCGCAGCGCGAGTTCCGCGCCCATCGGCGCGCCGACCGTGAGCCAGCCCGAGGCCACGCCCAGCCCGTTGTCGTGCCGCGCCTGCCGCACCAGCAACTGGACGGCGCCGTCGGACGGAATGGACGCGACCGAGTAGCTGCGCGGCGCGGGCGCCGGGGCGCCGTCGTCGTGCATCTGGCGCGGCACGATCTCGACCAGTGCGCCGGGCGTCCAGTTCACCGCATCGCTGCCGCTGACGCGCCGCAGTTCGATCTCGAACAGCGGATCGCCCTGGCTGCCCGCGTTGAGCAGGCGCCGGCCGTCGAGCCGCCAAGCGTCGAAAACTGGCGCGGTCGACACAGGCCACACGGCATCGCGCACCCCGAAGGTCTCGCGCAGCGCATCGTGCCAACGCGCGAGCGCTGCCGGGTCTTCGCCGTCCACCTCGACCATGGGGAACAGCGGCTGCGCACCCTGGTTGTGCAGGTCGTGGTCGAGCTTGCGGCCGAAGCCGCAGAAGGTCGCGTAATGGCGGTCGCCGAGCGCAAGCAGGCCGTAGCGCAGGTGGCGCAGACCCGGGCCGCTCTGCCGTGCGAACTCGCGGGCGAAGGCACGCGCGCTGTCGGGCGGGTCGCCCTCGCCGAAGCTGCTCGCCACCCACAGCACCTGCCGGAAATGCAGCAGCGCGTCGGCACTCAACGCGGACACGGGCCGCACCACCGCCGCAACACCGGCAGCCTGCAATGCGCTGGCCGTCTGCAGCGCGAGGCGCTCTGCATGGCCGGTCTGGCTCGCGAAGGCGACCAGCACCTGGCCCGCATCGCCCGCCGTGGCGGGCACGGCGACCGCATCGAGCCGCGCACGCTCGGCGCGCACGGCCTTCGCGGTGCGGCGGCGGCCGAGGTACATCATCCAGCCGCTGATCGCGAACAGCGCGAGCCCCAGGCTGGTGAGCATCATCACGATGCGCCCCGGCAGGCCCCAGTAGGTGCCCATGTGCAGCGGGTAGATGCTGTTCACGAAGCGGCCCAGGGGCGGCTTGTCGGCATAGCGTTCGTGGCGCAGCGTCTCGCCGGTCGCGGCCTGCAGGTACAGGCGGTTGCGCGCGCGCTCGTGCTCGGGGTGCGTGCGCAGGTAGACGGCCTCCACCTGCGTGCCGTTGCGCGCGGGCAGCCGCAGCGTCACCTGGGTCCAGTCGCCGCCCGTGGTGTCGACGAAGGCCTGCCAGACGCGCGCCAGGTCGAGCGTCACCGGGGCATCGGCCGGCGCGCGTTCGGCGCGCACCACGCGGCCCTCGCCCGCCGCGCCGTCCACCGCCTTGCGCAGCCCGTCGAAGGCCCAGTACATGCCGGTGGTGGTCGACACCACGTAGGCCAGCAGCGCGACGGTGCCGACCACCGCATGCAGGTTCCACAGGAAGGCACGACCGCGCAGCGCGAAGTCGATGCGCAGCCACTGGCGCCACGCAAAGGGCCGGCGCGGCCAGCGCAGGTACAGGCCCGACAGCGCCAGCAGCAGCAACAGGCCGGCCAGCGAGCCGGTGATGGGCTTGCCGTCGTCGCGCGGCAGCAGCAGCCAGCGGTGCAGCTCCTCGACGAACTCGAAGAAGTGCTCGCCCACCGGATCGGGCAGCAGCGCGCCGGTGGCGGGATCGGCGAAGCGCGTCTCGCCGCGCCGCTCACCGGGCGGCGGCGCGAACCCGATGCGCGCGGCGCGCCCGGGCTCGGTGGAGACGGCGACGGTCGCGATGCGCCGCCCGGGCATCTCGGCCTGCACGCGCGCGACGAGCGCGGGCGGTGCCAATGCGGGCGCGGCCGAGGCCGCCGGGATCGGGTTCAGCAGGTCGGTGATCTCGGCACGGAACGACAGCGTCGCCCCGCTCAGGCCGATGACGACCAGCACGCTGCCCGCCGTGATGCCGATGAACCAATGGATCTGGAACCAGACGCGACGCAGCAAAGCCATGAAAAACAGAAGAAAACGGGAAACAGGAAGCCCCGCCAAGGCGGGGCGCGCGGGTTCAGAGATCGATCTTGACCAGGGCCTTGATCGTACGCGGCGTGCCCACCGCCAGCCGCGTGCCGGCCGCCGACCAGTAGCGCTTGTCGCCCACGTTGTCGATGTTCAGCTGGAAGGTGGTGCGCCTGCCCATGAGCTGCGCCACGTAGCGCGCGCCCAGGCCGAAGACGGTGGTGCCGCCGATGAAGCCCTGGTTCAGGTCGTCGACGGGACGGCGCCCCGTGAAGTACGCGCCGCCGTTGACCGACAGCCCCGGCACCGCCGCGATGTCGTACGAGACAAAGGCGCTCGCCGTGGTGCGCGCCGTGTTCTCGGGCCGCTTGCCGTCGTACTGCGCGTTGATGCGGCGGAACTCGGCGTCCAGCCACTGGCCCGAGAGCTGCCACGCCAGCGCGGGCGTGAGCCGCCCCTGCGCCGACACCTCGAGCCCACGGTAGCGCTGGCGCCCGCTGGCCACGAAGGTGTTGGCGCTGTCGGTGTAGGCGCCGGGCCGTTCGATGTCGAACAGCGCACCCGACAGCAGCGTGCCACCGCCGGTCAGCCAGCGCAGGCCGATTTCCTTCTGCCGGCTCACGCCCGGCGGCATGCGCGTGTTCTGGTTGGCGGTGCCCGCCGGCGCCACCTCGCCCTCTTCCACGCCCTGCGAGTACGACACGTAGGCCATGAGGTCGGGCGTGAACTTGTAGCTCAGCGCCGCCAGCGGCGTGGTCTTGCGCACGCTGTAGTCGAGGGCTGGCAGCGTGGCGCTCGCGCCCTGCCAGCTCTGGTAGCGCGTGTGGCGCAGGCCGGCCACCAGCTGCCACTGCGGCGAGAAGGTGATGCGGTCGAGCGCGTAAAGGCCGAGCTCCTCGCTGTCCTGCGCGCCCGAGGTGGGCCGCGACGGCATCGCGCTCAGCGCCAGCGCGCCGATGGGCACGGGGCTGTACAGGTTCTGCAGCGTGGTCGCACCGCCGTAGTTGCGCTGGAACACGGGCGCCTGCGTCTTGTCGCTGCGTGCCGCGCCGAGCGTCAGCTCATGCTGCAGCGCGCCGGTGGCGAAGGTGCCGAACAGCTCGGCGCGCAGCAGGTCCGAACGCTGCTCGAGATGCTGCACATTGCCCGTCAGGCGGCCGATGCCGGTGCGCACGTTGTAGTTGCCGAACTGCGCCAGGCGCCGGTCGCGCTCGGCCTCGGAATGGCCGGCTTCCACGCTGAGCGCCCAGTTGTCGCTCAAGGCGTAGTCGGCGCGCAGTTGCGTGTTGGTGACCTCGGCCTCGAACACGGCCCAGGGCGGCGCGATCAGCTTGTGCGGATCGGGCAGCGCCGGCAGCGCGATGACGCCGTTCACGGCCGCGAGCCGCGCGATGCCGGCCTGCTCGGTGATGCGCTTGCGGTAGTGCTCGATGTCGGCTTTCAACGTGAGTCGCCGGTTCACGCGCCAGTCGAGCGCGGCCGAGACGAAGCTGCGCTTGCCGTCCACGCCGTCGATCGTCGAGCCCAGCTGGCCGCCCGCCGCGTTCAGGCGCAGCCCGAACTGGTCGTTCTCGCCGAACTGGCGGCCGATGTCGACCTGCCCCTGCAGCCCGCCCTGGTTGTCGACGCTCATCCCGAGCGAGGTCACGGGCGTGCGCCCCGCGCGCTTGGTGACGAAGTTGATCACCCCCGCCGGCGTGGTGAAGCCGTAGTACAGCGCCGACGCGCCCTTGAGCACCTCGACCCGCTCCTTGTTCTCCATCGGGATCTCGGACACGTTGGGAATCGCGAGCGCGCCGTTGAGGCGGTAGTTGGTGCGGTTCTCCACGGCGATGCCGCGGATGACGAGCTGGTCGAAGGTGTCGCCGCCGTTCTGCTGGCGCGTCACGCCGGCCGTGTTGCGCAGCACGTCGTACACGCCCGCCGCGCCCTGCAGCTCGATCACCTCGCGCGTCACGGTGTTGACCGTGGCCGGCACGTCCATCACGGACGCGCCCCGGAACGTGCCCGCCTCGACCGTCTCGGCCAGGAAGCCGTTGGCGCGCGAGGCCTCGACGTTGACGGTGCTCAGCTCGCTTGCCCGCGATTCGGGAGCAGCGGACGCAGGCACGGATTGCGCCTGCGCTGCCTGCACGGCGGCGAGCGCAAGGCTCACACAAACTCTCTTCATTCAAATCCCTTGGATGTTCTTGGCGGCGCGCCTCCCGGCGGCCTGGTGACGCTTCCGGCGTGCGGAAGCGGGAGGGATTATGGATGAGAGGAGTTCTCATTTGACAACAGTTGCCGGACCCTGCCGATAGGATCGGACGCCAGAGCGTTCCATGTCGAAACGCCATCAAGGAGGAATTCATGACTGCCAGTGAAACATCGACCAGACGGGAGGCCCTGCGATGAAGACGGCCGGACGCCTGGCGCTCGGCGTGCTCGCCTGGGTCACCGTGGTTCCGCTGCTGGGACTTCTGTGCATGTGGCTGGGCCCGTCGGTCCTTGACTCGCCCGAAGCCTCGCGCGTCACCATGTATGCGGTCCAGGCCATCAACCTCGGCGCGGCCGCGCTGCTCTACTGGTATGCCGTGCCGAGCGTGCCGCACTGGGGCCGACGCGTGGCCTACTTCGTCGCCTTCGTGGTGCTGATGGTGGTCGCCAGCGCCCTCGTGGCCTTCGGCGTCAAACTGCTTTTCGTGGCGCTGGTGCTGTTCTCGCGTTGAGCAAAGGCCCGGCGGGCCGTTACGTCGCCCTCATCGCCGACGCCCGCTGAATGCACTCGATGAAGTGCTGCGCCGCCGGCGTCGACGGCTGCCCGCGCCGGCGCACCACGCACACGTTCAGCACCGGCAGCGTCTCGCGCACATCGACGCGCCGGATGCCGTGGCGCTTGAAGCTCAGCCCGGCCAGCGGCTCGACGAAGAGGCCGATCAGGTCCATGTGACCCACCAGCGCGAGCGCCACGGTGACCGAGTGGCCCTGCAGCACGCGCGTGGGCGGCGGCAACCCGAGCGGGGTGAACAGCGGCGCCACGGCGTTGGTTCCGCCGTGGTCGTCGCCCGGCAGGACCCATTCGGCGGCATAAAGGTCGTTCAGCGAGCGCGCATTGCGCAGCGGATGGCGCTCGCGCAGGCCGACCACCAGCTGCACCGGGAACAGCTCCAGCGCCTCGAACTGCGGATCGAGCGTGCCGGGCACGATGTGCGCCACCGCGAAGTCGAGATACCCGTCGCGCAGCCGCGCGAGCATCCACGGCAGCACGGCCTCGCTGAACTGCACATCGACCGCCGGCAGGCGGGTGTGGAAGTCCTTGAAGGCGGCGGGCAGCACGGTGAGCGCGAACGAGGCGCTCACGGCCAGCGAGACGGAGCCGGTAGCGCCGTCGCGGATCTGCGCAATTTCGTCGCGGGCGCGTTCCATGTCGGCCAGCAGCAGCCGCGCGCGCGGCGCGAAGGCCAGGCCGAACTGCGTGAGCCGCACGCCTTTCACACTGCGCTCCACCAGCGGGGCGCCGACCTCGCGCTCCAGCTCGCGCACGATCTTGGTCACGGCCGGCTGCGAAATGCCGAGCACGCGCGCGGCGGCGCGGATGCTGAGCTGCTCGACCACGGCCACGAAGGCATGCAACTGATTGGGTTTCATCTTTGGAGTGACAACCAAAAGTTATCGTTGACGCCCAATTATTGTCTTTTCATGACAGCGGCGAGTCTCTAGCATCCGCCGCGGTTCGGGCCCACGCGGCCTGCGCCCCCGATACACACAGGAGACACATGAACACCCCCGCTTCCCAGCCCTCGCCCACATCGCCCTCGTCGCCGGCCCGCCGGCGCCAGACCATCGTGGCCACCACCATCGGCAACGGCCTGGAATTCTTCGACTTCACGGTCTACGGCTTTCTCGCGCTGGTGATCGGCAAGCTGTTCTTCCCCACCTTCAGTTCCTACGGCCAGCTGCTGCTGACGGTGGCGAGCTTCGGCGTCGGTTTCATCATGCGGCCGCTGGGCGGCATCGTGATCGGCGCGTACGCCGACCGCGCGGGCCGCAAGAAGGCCATGACGCTCACGATCTTCCTGATGGCGCTGGGCTGCGCGCTGATCGCCTTCACGCCGACCTACGCGAGCATCGGCGTCGCGGCGCCGATCGTGATCGTGCTGGCGCGCCTGATCCAGGGCTTCTCGGCCGGCGGCGAGGTGGGCGCATCCACCACGCTGCTGGTGGAGCACGCCACGCCGGCCAACCGCGGCTACATGGCGAGCTGGCAGTTCGCGAGCCAGGGCCTGGGCGTGCTGATGGGTGCCGTGGTGGTCGGCGTGCTGACCGTCTCGCTGTCCGCCGAAGCCATGCAGAGCTGGGGCTGGCGCGTGCCGTTCGTGCTCGGCATGCTGATCGCGCCGGTGGGCATGTACATCCGTCGCCACCTCGAAGAGTCGCTGCACATCACGCCCGAAGACGCGAAGGCGCCGCGCGAGAGCAGCCTGAAGATCGTCTGCACGCAGCACGGCAGGACGGTGCTGGCCGCCATCCTCGCGCTGGTGGGCGGCACCACGGCGGCCTACGTGGTCACCTTCTACATGCCGACGTACGCGGTGCGCGAGCTGGGCCTCACGCCCTCGGTGGCGCTGTTCGGCGCGGCGCTCACGGGCCTGCTGTCGTTCGCGCTCGCGCCGTTCGTGGGCAAGTGGTCGGACATCGTGGGCCGCAAGACGCTCATCCTCTGGAGCCGCATCGTGATGGCGATCCTGATCTACCCGGGCTTCCTGTGGCTCAACGCCTCGCCCACGCCCGTGGTGCTGTTCACCGTGCTCGGCGTGCTGAGCATCGGCCTGGTGGTGCAGACGGTGCCGGGCATCACGATGCTGCCGGAGATGTTTCCCAAGCGCGTGCGCGCGAGCGGCATGTCGCTGGTCTACAGCGTGGGCGTGGCACTGTTCGGCGGCTTCGCGCCCTTCGTCAGCACCTGGCTGGTCAACGCCACCGGCAGCAAGCTCGCGCCGGCCTGGTACCTGGTGGGGATGACGCTGGTGTCGCTGCTCGGGCTCCTTTGGCTGCGCGACCACACGGGCCGCGACATCGATGCGGCCAGCGCCCACGCGCCGGCCTGATACCGTCTTCCTCCTTCCCGCCTTCATGCACAGGAATCCTCCCGCCATGTCCCAGCCTGCCACCGCCGCCACCCGCCATTTCTCGGGCACGTACGTCGAAGCCCGCGCCAAGTTCCTCGAGGCCGCCGCGGCGCGCGGCGCGACCCTCGAGTCGTTCGTGCACCCGACGCACCGCGGTGCGCTCGGCGAAGAACTCGCCACCGACGTCGCGCTGCTCGGCGCGGCCGACGCGAAGAAGGTGCTGCTCGTCACCTCGGGCACGCACGGCCCCGAGGGCTTCTGCGGCTCGGGCGCGCAGGTGGCCACGCTGAACGACGCCGACCTGCTCGCGCGCCTGGAGCGCGCAGGCGTCGCGCTGCTGCTGGTGCATGCGGTGAACCCGCACGGCTTCTCGCACCTGCACCGCACCAACGAAGACAACATCGACCTGAACCGCAACCACATCGACTTCAGCGCGCCGCTGCCGGTGAACGCCGAGTACGCCGACGTGGAGCCGCTGGTGCTGCCCGCCAGCTGGCCGCCGACGCCGGCCGACGACGCGGCCGTGGCCGCCTACATCGCCACGCACGGCATGACCGCCTTCCGCGCGGCCGTCACGCGCGGCCAGTACACCTCGCCCGACGGCCTGTTCTACGGCGGCACCGCGCCGTCGTGGAGCAACCGCACCATCCGCGCCATCCTGCGCGGCTACGCGGCCTCGGCCACGCACCTGGGCTGGATCGACGTGCACACCGGCCTGGGCCCCTACGGCCACGGCGAAAAGATCTACCCGGGCCGCAACACGCCCGAAGACCTCGCGCTGGCCCACGCCTGGTGGGGCGCCGACGTGTTCGCGCCCTTCGCGGGCGACTCGGCCTCGGCCGACGTGTCGGGCCCGGTGATCTCGACCGCGTACGACGAATGCCCGAACGCGCGCGTCGCGCCCATGGGCCTGGAGTTCGGCACGCTGCCCGACCTGGAAGTGCTCGACCGCCTGCGCGCCGACACCTGGCTGCGCCGCCACCCCGAGGCGCCCGAAGCGCAGAAGCGCGAGATCCGCCGCCGCCTGCGTGACGCGTTCTACTGCGACAACGACGAGTGGAAGGGCATGGTGCTGGGGCAGACGCGCGTCGTGCTCCTGCAGACCTTGCAGGGGCTGAGCAAGGCCTGACCCGGCGGAGGTCGGCTCAGCCGAAGTTCGGCGCGCGCTTCTCGCGCAGCGAGGCCACGCCTTCGCGCACGTCGGCGCCCGCGAAGCCCATGAACTCCAGCGCCAGCGAGGCGTCGAAGGTCGGCCCCGCCTGGCGCAGCCAGTTGTTCAGCGCGTACTTGGTGAAGCGGATCGCGCTCTGGCTGCCGGCCGCGAGGCGGTCGGCGATCTCGTAGGCGCGCGGCAACAGGTCGGCCTCGTCCACGGCCAGCGACACCAGGCCGATGCGCTCGGCCTCCTCGCCGCTCACCGGCTCGCACAGCAGCAGGTGGTACTTGGCCTTGGCCATGCCGCACAAGAGCGGCCACACGATGGCCGCATGGTCGCCCGCCGCCACGCCCAGGCGGGTGTGGCCGTCGACGATCTTCGCGTTCTTCGTGGCGATGGAGATGTCGGCCAGCAGCCCCGCCACCAGCCCCGCGCCCACGGCCGGGCCGTGCATGGCGCTCACGATGGGCTTGTCGCAGTTGATGATGTTGTAGACCAGGTCGCGCGCTTCCTTCCACACGCGCTGGCGCACGGTGTCGTCGGTGGTCATGTCCTGCACCATGCCCAGGTCGCCGCCGCCCGAGAAGCCCATGCCCTCGCCGCGCAGCACTGCACAGCGCACCGTGGCGTCGGCCGCCACGTCGCGCCAGATCTCGGCCAGCTCGCGGTGGCCGTCATGGCCGGCCGTGGGCAGCTTGCCGTTGGCGGCGCGCATCTGGATGTCGAGCACCGCGCCGTTCGCGCCGCGGCGCGTGAGGGCGAGGGTCTGGTAGCGGGTGTAGTCCATGCGTGTGTCTCCGCCCCGCACGCACGGCCATGGCGCGAGGACTTCGTTCGGTGAGAGGAAGGACGAAAGGCCGGAGGCCTATTTTTGCGCGGCCAGCTCGCGGCAGCGCTTCACGTTCGCATCGAAACGCGGCGCCAGGCCCGGCTCGCAGGCGTCGTCGGCGGGGTTCAGCCGGCACATGCCGACCACCGCGTAGTCCATGACGGCCGCCGTGCACATCGGGTAGGCGGCCAGCTCGGGGTTGGCCTTGGCCTTGAAGCCCCAGCGCTCGGAGAACTGCACCATGCGCGTCATCGCGCCGAGGAAGAAGCTGCGGTCCTTCGCCGCGATGGCCGCTTCCATGCGCGGCAGCTCCTCGTTGAGGTAGCCGACCGAGTCCATCGGAAAACCGGCGGGGTCGGGCTGCGGCTGCGCGAAGGCCGTGGCGGCCATCACGGCCAGCGAGGCGCCCACGCAGGCGCGTCGCAACGGAAGGAAGAAGGCGGAACCGGTGGGCAGGTGGCGGTATGGCATGGCCTGCGATTCTGCAACGTTTGGAAGCATTTTTGCGCACCGAGCGATGCGCGCACGCGACGTTTTGCGGTGGCCACCGGCCTGCCCGCGCGGCGCGGGACAATGGCCGCTTCCGTTTTCCCTTGCAAAGACCCCCATGGCCCGACGCCCCCAACGACAGCTGCGCACCATCGAGCGCGGCATCCTCTGCCTCCTGATCGGCGTCGCCGTGCTGCTGGGGCCGCGCTTCCTGCAGGGCACGCGCTGGTTCGAGATGGTGGCCGGCGCGTACCTCGTCGGCTGGTTCGCGCTCGCGCTGGGGGTGGCGCTGGTCGGTGTCGGCCTGTTCCAGCGCGGCAAGCCGGAGCGCTGAGCCCGGCCGCAAGGTCAGCAGGCGCTCAGTGCGCCGCCGCCTTCTTGCCGCGCAGCTTGCCGACGAGTTCCACCACGGCCAGCACGACGGCGCCGGCCACGATGCCCACGACGGCGTTGACGCCCATCGAGCCCAGCGTGCCGAACACGCCGCCCGTGGCCTTGGCCCAGTCTTCGACCGCATGGCCGAACGCCGGCACGCCGTGCACCAGGATGCCGCCGCCCACGAGGAACATGGCGGCCGTGCCGGCCACCGACAGGCCCTTCATGAGCCACGGCGCCGCCGCCAGGATGCCGCGGCCCAGGGCGCGCGCCGCCGCGCTGCTGCGCTGGCTCAGGTACAGGCCCGCGTCGTCCAGCTTCACGATGCCGGCCACGAGGCCGTAGACGCCCACCGTCATGATCAGCGCGATGCCGACCAGCACGCTGAGCTGCGTCGTGAACGGCTGGCCCTGCACGGTGCCCAGCGTGATGGCGATGATTTCGGCGGAGAGGATGAAGTCGGTGCGCACCGCGCCCTTGATCTTGTCTTTTTCGACCGCGACCACGTCGACCGTGGTGTCGGCCACGGCCTTCTGGTGGCGCGCGGTGTCGGCCTCGTGCTCCTTTTTGTGCAGGAACTTGTGGACCAGCTTCTCGGCGCCCTCGAAGCACAGGAACGCACCGCCCACCATGAGCAGCGGCGTCACCAGCCAGGGCAGCCAGGTGCCGATGGCCAGTGCGGCCGGCACCAGGATCGCCTTGTTGACGAGGGAGCCCTTGCACACGGCCCACACCACCGGCAGCTCGCGCTCGGTGCGCACGCCGGTGACCTGCTGCGCGTTCAGCGCCAGGTCGTCGCCGAGCACCCCGGCGGTCTTCTTGGCAGCAACTTTGGTGAGGACGGAGACGTCATCGAGCACGGTGGCGATGTCGTCGAGCAGCAGGAGCAGGCTGGTGGCCATGGGCGAAAGTCAGGCTGTGGAAGAAGCGGCGAGCTTATCCGCAGCCGATGGCCGCGCCGGTGAAGACCGTACGCGGCATCCGGGGGTGGATCAGTCCACCGCGCGCTTCAGGCGGATTTCTTCGACGCGGACGGTGCCCAGTGCGGTGGTCTTGGCCGTCTTCATCTCGCGCTTGAAGCCGGCGAGTTCGTGGAAGCGCATAGCGCGGTCGTTGCGCAGCGGCACCCAGATGGTGACCGTGGTGCAGCCTTCTTCGGCCAGGCCTTCGCGGGCGGCGTCCCACAGGGCCACGCCGGCGCCCTTGCCCCAGTGCTCGGGCTTGACGTAGATGGCCCAGATCTCGCCCGTGGTGGGCGGCGTCTTGGGGTCGCGCGAGCGGTCGAAGCCCACGAAACCGACGATCTCGCTGCCGTGCGTCACCACATGGACCTGGGGTTCGCTGAATTCGATGGCCTCGCGCCACTTGGCCTCGCGCGAGGCGGGGGCCAGCACGCGCAGGTCGTCTTCGGACAGGATGCCTTCGTAGGCAGCCTTGGCGGACAGGGCATGGACTTCGGCGACGGCCTTGGCGTCGCGCATCGTGGCGGGGCGAACTTCGTAATCGGACATGAAAGCGGAAAAACGTGTGGAACCGGCTATTGTCGCCGCACCGCTAAACTCCTCCGGCATCCGCACGTATCAACTGGAGAAAGCACATGGCCAAGGGTCAGCAACGCACCAACAAGGAAGCGAAGAAACCGAAGAAGGACACCTCGCCGCCGAAGGCCCCCACCGGCGGCATCGAGCCCGTGCGCACCGTCACCACGGCGGTGATTCCGCGCGGCAAGCTCAAGAACAAGTGACCGAGTGACCGACGTCCCCGCGCCCGCCCCCAAGCCGGCGCAGCCGCGCAACCCGTTGCATGGCCTCACGCTGGAGGCCATCGTGACCGCGCTGGCCGATTACTACGGCTGGGAGCAGCTGGGGCACCTGGTGCCGATCCGCTGCTTCATCAGCGAGCCCAGCGTGGGTTCCAGCCTCAAGTTCCTGCGCAAGACCCCCTGGGCACGCGACAAGGTCGAGAGCCTGTACCTCTTCATGCTGCGCGAGCAACGCCGCGAACAACAACAGCAGCAAGAACCTCCCGCGCGATGAAGGTCCGTCTCGAACCGTCGGGCCTCGAATTCGAGGCCGAGGCGGGCGTCACGCTGCTGCATGCGGCGGAGGCGGCCGGCATCGAGCTGCCCAGTTCGTGCCGCAACGGCACCTGCCGCACCTGCATCTGCCAGCGGCTCTCCGGCGAGAGCCGCCACCTCATCGAATGGCCGGGCCTGAGCTTCGACGAAAAGATCGACGGCTGGATTCTTCCCTGCGTGGCCGTGGCGCAGAGCGACCTCACGCTCGACGTGCCGCAGGCCCGCGCCCTCTTCGACTGAGGATCAGGACCGCGCCGAAGCCGGTGCCGCGACCACCAGCCGGTCGCGCTGCGCCAGCGACGGAAACAGCCGGAACCACGTCAGCGCCACCAGCATCGTCCCCACGCCGCCGAGCACCACCGAGCCGACCGGCCCCAGCAGCGCCGCCGTGGCGCCCGACTCGAATTCGCCGAGCTGGTTGCTCGCTCCGATGAAGATCGAGTTGACCGCGCTCACCCGCCCGCGCATGGCGTCGGGCGTTTCCAGCTGCACCAGCGTCTGGCGGATCACGACGTTGACCATGTCGGCACCGCCCGACACCGCGAGCGCGATGAGCGAGACGAGAAAGCTCTTCGACAGCCCGAACACCACCATGCACAGCCCGAACGCCCCCACGGCCAGCAGCAGGGTGCGCCCCACGTTGCGCTCGACCGGCCGGCGCGTGAGCGCGATCGACATCACCAGCGCGCCCACCGCCGGCGCGCTGCGCAGCAGGCCCAGGCCCCAGGGGCCGGTGTGCAGGATGTCCTTGGCATAGATCGGCAGCAGCGCCACGGCGCCGCCCAGCAGCACGGCGAACAGGTCGAGCGACACCGCGCCCAGCACCGGCTTGCGCTGCCAGATGAAATTGACGCCCGCGAACACCGTGGCCAAGGTGACCGGCTCGCGCGCGGCCGGCGCGTGGTCGTAGCGCAGCCGCAGCACCAGCACGCAGGCCACCGCGAAGCACAGCACGCTCGCGCCGTAGACCACCGCCATGCCCGCCACGAACAGCAGACCGCCGAGCGCCGGCCCGCCGATGATCGCGCCCTGCATGCCGGCCGAGCTGAACGCCATCGCGCGCGACAGCAGCAGCGGCGGCACCAGCAGCGGCGTGAGCGCCTGCTGCGCCGGCATCTGGAAGGCGCGCACCGCGCCCAGCACCAGCGACAGCCCGAGCAGCAGCCCACGCGTGTCGTTCTTGTGCAGCACCGCGAACAGCAGCGCCAGTGCCACGGTGCCCTGCACCGCGAAGCACACCGCCACGATGCGGCCCCGGTGGTGCCGGTCCACCACGTGGCCGGCCAGCAGCGCGAGCAGCAGCGCGGGCACGAACTGGTACAGGCCGACCAGGCCCAGGTCCCACGCGCTGCCGGTCAGCTCGTACATGTGCCAGCCGATGGCCACGAGCATCATCTGCGAGGCGGCGGTGCCGAACAGGCGCGCCACCCACAGCTGCATGAAGGGGCGCTCGCGCCTCAGGTCGGTGAACGTGGGAGACAAGGGAGGAGAAGCGGCGCCGGGCATATCGGTCGAGGATAGCCCAGCCTACTTCCGGCTTTCTGAGCCTCTCTACACTCGCTGTCCCCATGACCGTTTCGCCGCCCGACCTGCTCCCCGTTCACGAAGACGCCCACCTGCTGGTGCTCGACAAGCCCGCCGGCCTGCTGTGCGTGCCCGGGCGCGGCGAGGACAAGCAGGACTGCCTGAGCGCGCGCGCCCAGCGCCAGTGGCCCGACGCGCTCATCGTGCACCGGCTCGACATGGGCACCAGCGGCCTGGTGGTGATGGCGCGCGGCCTGGAGATGCAGCGCGCCCTGAGCGCGGCCTTCGCCGACCGCGAGGTGCACAAGCGCTACGAAGCCGTGGTCGACGGCGTGATGCCGCAGCGCGATGACTGGTCGCTCATCGACGCCCCGCTGATGGCCGACTGGCCGCGCCGGCCGCTGCAGAAGATCGACCCGGCTGGCAAGCCCAGCCTCACGCGCTGGCGCGCGCTGGCCAGCGTGTCGCCGCCGGGCGGCCCTGCGGCCACGCACGTGCTGCTGGAGCCGCTCACCGGCCGCTCACACCAGCTGCGCGTTCACCTGCTGTCGATCGGGCACCCGATCCTGGGCGATGCGCTGTACGGCGACGCCGCGCTGCAGGCACGCGCGCCGCGCCTGCTGCTGCATGCCAGGGAGTTGGGGTTCGTGCATCCCGCGACGCGGGAGCCGTTGCACTTCGAGCGTGCGGCGGGCTTCGTGCTCAGCGGCCCTTGACGACGAGCACCGGCATGGTGGCGTCCTGCAGCACGCGCTGCGTCACGCTGCCGAGCAGCAGTTTCTCGATGCCGCTGCGGCCGTGCGAGCCCATCACGATCAGGTCGGCAGCGATGGCGATGGCGGTGTCCACGATGCCTTCGTGCACCACGTGGCCGTCGATCACGCGCTGGTCGCTGTGCAGGCCTTCGGCCGCCAGGGCGGCCACGCCGCGTGCGAGCGCCGCGTTGGCGCTGGCGGTGGCCGCCGCGAGGTATTCGTTCTGGCCGAGCGCATAGTCCGCGCCCACGCCGATGAAGGGGTAGTTGTCGATCACGTGGATCAGCGTGATGCGGCTGCCGAAGGCCAGGGCGAGACCGCTGGCCTTGCTGACCGCGAGCATGGAAGTTTCGGAGCCGTCGATGGGGACCAGGATGTGATTGAACATGGCGGGACCTCGCTTAGCGTTCGCAGACAGACAGACTGACGGACCCGGTTCGCACCGGGTCGGGCCCCGAATTTAACCGCTATGCAGAACCCGCCCTGTAGGACTCCGACCAGCGAAGTCCGCAGGCGTCTCAATCCCCCTGAAAACCCTCAGACCGGCAGGTGACCACCAGCGTGTCGCGCCAGCCATCGCCGCCCTCTTCCAGCGGCTGGATCGGCGTCGATTCGTGGATCACGCGCGCGTCGTCCAGCAGCAGCAGCGTCCACGGCTCGGTCATGGTGAAGCGCTCGCCGCGCCGGCCGTTGGCCTCGAACACGCGCGTCTCGCCGCCCTTGATGCCCTGGCGCCCGATCAGCACCACCGCCACCAGGTCGACACCGTCGCGGTGCGCGCCTTCGGGCGTCGGGCGGCCGATGCCGCCGGCGGTGTCGATGCGGAACTGGTGCGCTTCCACGAACCAGCGCTGCGGTGCGCCGCGCATGTCGCTGCTCACCTGGCCGAGCTGCTGCATCAGCCGCTGCCACACGGGCTGCGCCACCGTGGCGTCGAGCATCGGCGCGAACCAGCGCTGCATGCCGCCATGCAGCGCGTTGTATTCAACCGGCTGCCAGTGCGCGCGGTGCGGCACCTGCGCCAGCGTGGCGTCGGCCTCGACCGTGAAGCAGGCGTGGCGGCGCGTGCGGTAACGCCCGCCGTCCTTCAGGTACTCGTCGGGCGGCAGGTCGTTCCAGTCGGCGTGCAGCGCCTCGAGCTGCGCCAGCGGCACGCCGAGCCAGTCGCACACGCCCTGCGGGCTGAGCACCGCGTAGCCGTGCTCGCGCAGCGCCCCGGCCAGTTCGGCCGGCGGCGTGAACGGGGGAGCGAAGGCGGCGGTGCTCACTGGGCGCTGACCTTCACGTCCTTCCAGAACGCGACGCGGTCACGGATTTCCTCGGCTTCGGGCTTCGGGTCGGGGTAGTACCAGGCGGCGTCGGCATGCAGCTCGCCGTTGACCAGCAGCGAGTAGTAGTTCGCCGAGCCCTTCCACGGGCAGGTGGTCTTGTGGTTGCTGAAGGTGACCACGTCGCGGTTGAGCGAACTCATCGGGAAGTAGTGGTTGCCTTCGACGAGCACGGTGTCGTCGCTTTCGGCGATGGTGACGCCGTTCCAGGTTGCTTTCATGGGATCGATCTCCGGGGAGGTGCAAGGTGCCGATGCCGCATTGCGCGCTCGGGACAGCGGCTATTGTGACGCTGGCGCGACGTGCTTTCCTTGCGCCGGGTCATCCCGGCCCGATGCCGGCAGGGTTTCCCCTGCGGCGTCAGGCGCGGCCGCGCCCCGTGCGCCCCGAGGCCGGCTCGAGAAACAGCTGCCGGAAATAGTTGCGGAACGCCGTCATCGCCGGCGAAAACTCCACGCCCTGCTTCCACCCCAGCCCGATGTTCATCGTGGGCACCGCGTCGCGCAGGTTGATGGTCTCGATGCGCTTGCCTTCCAGCGACCACGGGCGGTAGACCATGTCCGACAGCACCGTCACACCCAGCCCGTTGGCCACCGTGCTGCGCACGGCCTCCACCGAACTCGTGCGCAGCCGGATCTGCGGCTGGTGCGGCGTCTTGCTCCAGTACTTGAGCGCGGTGGCCGCGGCCTCGTCGACCGTGAGCATGATGTAGGGCTCGGCCGCCACGTCGGCCAGCGTCACCTCGGCCTTGTCCAGCAGCGGGTGCTTGGCCGGCACCCACAGCCGGCGCTGCGAACCGAAGAAGGTTTCGAGCGACAGCTCGCGCAGCACCACGTTCGAGGTGAGCACCACGCCGATGTCGTAGCGCTGCGTGATCAGGCCCTCCTCGATGGCCTCGCGCGCCACCTCGTGCACCTTCACCGTCACCTGCGGATGCAGCTGCTCGAAGCGCTGCAAGTGGTGCGGCAGGAAGTAGCCCAGCACCGTGTAGCTGGCCGCGATGGTGAGCGAGCCCTCGACGTTCTCGCCTTCGTGCGGCATGCGCACCGCCTCGTCGGCCGCCGACAGCACCGCGTAGGCGTGGCTCAGGAAGCGGCGCCCGGCCTTGGTGAGTTCCACGCCGTGCGGGTGCCGCTCGAAGAGCTGCTGCCCCATCAGCTCCTCGAGCTCGCGGATGGCGGTGGTCACGGCCGACTGCGAGATGTTCAGCTGCAGCGCCGCGTGCGAGATGCGCCCCACCTCGGCCACCGCCGAGAAGTACTTGAGCTGGCGAAGGGTCAGGGACATGGCGCCGTCTTCCTAGGGTATTTACGGATACGCGCTGCCCGCCTCGGGCGAAAACCCGATACCGCGCGATCGCTTCCCTCCAGCGTAGCGCCCAATCCAGCCGCTTGCAGCATCTGTTTTTCAGATATCGGACCGCCTGAAAACAATGCTTTTCGGCCTTTCGACTGCTGGCTAACCTTCGCGCCAACCTGCACCGCCCCCTTGGCGATGCGCACCACACAAAGGCGGGACGACGTGACGAAGACAACGCGGATCGATCTGAATTCCGACATGGGCGAAGGCTTCGGCCCCTGGACCATCGGCGACGGCGTGGACGAGCAGCTCATGCCGCTGATCAGCTCGGCCAACATCGCAACCGGCTTCCATGCCGGCGACCCGAACATCATGCGCAGGATGGTGCTGCTGGCCCGCGAACACGGCGTGGGCATCGGCGCGCACCCGGGCTTTCGCGACCTCGTGGGCTTCGGGCGCCGCCACATCACCGCGCCGGCCGACGAGCTCGTGAACGACATGGTCTACCAGCTCGGTGCGCTGCGCGAGTTCGCGCGCCTGGCCGGCATGACGCTGCAGCACATCAAGCCGCACGGCGCGCTGTACATGCATGCGGCGCGCGACGAGGCGCTGTCGCGCGCCCTCGTCACCGCACTGCAGCAGATCGAACCGACGCTGCGCCTGTTCTGCATGGAATCGTCCGTCACCTTCCAGGTGGCGCGCGAACTCGGCCAGCCGGTGGTGCGCGAGTTCTATGCCGACCGCGACTACGACCTGAGCGGCTCCATCGTCTTCACGCGCCGCGTCGGCGCGCTCGACCCCGAGGCCGTGGCCGCCAAGGTGCTGCGCGCCTGCACCGAGGGTGTGGTGCGCACGGTCGACGGCCAGGACGTGGCGATCGGTTTCGACTCGGTCTGCATCCACAGCGACACGCCCGGCGCGCTCGCGCTGGTGCAGGCCACGCGGCGCGCGCTGGCCGACCACGGCATCGAAGTTGCGGGCCTGGCGGCCTGAGCGTTTTCTTTCTTGTTTCTGATCTTGTTCCAGGAGTGCACCGATGCCCGCTACCCATGACGTCCTGAGCCCGCTGCCGGGCACCTTCTACCGCCGCTCGGCGCCCGACGCGCCGCCGTTCAAGGCCGAAGGCGACACCGTGGCCGTGGGCGACGTGCTCGGCCTGGTCGAGGTGATGAAGCAGTTCAGCGAAGTCACGGCCGACGCGGCCGGGCGCCTGGCCCGCTTCGCCGTCGAGAACGGCGAGCCGGTCGACCCGGGCCAGCTGCTGGCCGTCATCGAAACGGCCTGAGGCAACTGCCCATGACCGCCGCATTCGACACACTGCTGGTCGCCAACCGGGGCGAGATCGCGGTGCGCATCATCCGCGCCGCGAAAGAGCTGGGGCTGAAGACCGTCGCCGTCTACAGCGACGCCGACGCGCAGAGCCTCGCCGTGCGCATGGCTGACAAGGCCGTGCGCATCGGCCCGGCGCACGCCACCAAGAGCTACCTGAGCATCGACGCGATCCTGCAGGCCGCCGCCGACAGCGGCGCCGGCGCGGTGCACCCTGGCTACGGTTTTCTCTCGGAGAACGCAGCCTTCGCCGAGCGCGTCGAGGCCGCGGGCCTGGTGTTCGTGGGCCCGACGCCGCATGCGATCCGCACCATGGGCGACAAGGCCGCGGCACGCGCCGCCGCCCTGCGCGCCGGCGTGCCCACCGTGCCCGGCAGCGCGGGCGTGGTAACCGACCCGGACACCGCCGTCGAAGTGGCCAAGGACATCGGCTACCCGATCATGATCAAGGCCTCGGCCGGCGGCGGCGGGCGCGGCATCCGCGTGGCGCACGACGAGGCCGAGCTGCGCCAGCAGTTCGCCACCGCCACCGCCGAAGCGCATGCGGCCTTCGGCAACGGCGAGGTGTACCTCGAACGCTTCATCCGCCAGGCGCGCCACATCGAGGTGCAAATTCTTGGCGACGGCGAGCGCGTGGTGCACTGCTTCGAGCGCGAATGCTCGCTGCAGCGGCGCCGCCAGAAGGTGTGGGAAGAAGCGCCTTCGGCCGCCATCAGCGAGGCCACGCGCGCCGCGCTGTGCGAATCGGCACTGCGCCTCGCGCGCGCCGTGGCCTACCGCGGCGCGGGCACGCTCGAATACCTGTACGACGACGACACGCGCGAGTTCTTCTTCATCGAGATGAACACGCGCATCCAGGTCGAGCACCCGATCACCGAGATGGTCACCGGCGTCGACCTCGTGAAGGAAATGCTGCGCATCGCGCTGGGCCAGCCGCTGCGTCTGAAGCAAGAAGACATCCGCCTGACCGGCGCGGCCATCGAGGTGCGCATCAACGCCGAGAACGCGGCGAAGAACTTCATGCCGAGCCCCGGCCTCGTGTCGCAGCTCGTGGTGCCGGGCGGCCCCGGCGTGCGCTTCGACACCTTCCTGTTCCCCGGCTACACCGTGCCCGCGTACTACGACTCGCTGCTCGGCAAGCTCATCGTGCACGACACCGACCGCGACAGTGCCCTGGCCCGCATGCGGCGCGCGCTCGGCGAGTTGCAGGTCGAAGGCATCCATACGACGATCCCACTGCACCGCGCGCTGTGCGAGGACGCGGATGTCGCCAAGGCCGCGTTCCATACCGGCTTTCTCGAAACCTGGCTCGCGGCGAATCCACTCGCCGACGCGCCTCCCATGTTGAAGGTGGCCGCATGACCGCTGCAAGCACCCTCCCCCCGCAAGCCCGCTACAGCTTCGGCGGCGACGAGCACCTGTTCGTCGAGATCAGCGAAGAGATGTCGCTGCCCGCCTTCTTCAAGGGCATGGCCATCTGCAACGAGCTGCGCCGCCGCGCCCTGCCCGGCGTGACCGAGATCTGCCCGGCCAACGCCGCCTACCTCGTGCGCTTCGACCCCGATGCGATCGCGCCCGACGCGCTGCTCGCCACGCTGAAGGAGATCGAAGCGGGCCTGGGCGATGCCGACCTGCAGATGCAGACGCGCATCGTCGAGATCCCGGTGCTCTACAACGACCCGTGGACACACGAGACGCTGATGCGTTTTCGCGAGCGCCACCAGGACCCGTCGAGCACCGACATCGAGTACGCCGCGCGCATCAACGGCCACGCCTCGGTCGAGGCCTTCATCGAAGCGCACTCGTCGGCGCCGTGGTTCGTGTCGATGGTCGGCTTCGTGGCCGGCCTGCCCTTCCTGTTCCAGATGGTCGAGCGCCAGCGCCAGATCCAGGTGCCCAAGTACCTGAGCCCGCGCACCGACACGCCCAAGCTCACGCTGGGCCACGGCGGCTGCTTCAGCTGCATCTACTCGGTGCGCGGCGCGGGCGGCTACCAGATGTTCGGCGTCACGCCCGCGCCGATCTTCGATCCGGCCCAGCGGCTGTCGTACCTGAAGGACCTGATGGTGTTCTTCCAGCCCGGCGACATCGTCAAGTGGAAACCCATCGATCGCGCCGAGTACGACCGCCAGGTGGCGCAGGTCGACGCCGGCACCTACGCGCTGCGCATCGCGCCGGTGTCGTTCTCGCTCAACGATTTCCTGGCCGACCCCGATGGCTACAACCAACAACTGCTGAAGGTGCTCCATGGCGATTGACGTGCTCAAGCCCGGCCTCGCGACCAGCGTGCAGGACGCCGGCCGCCCCGGCTACTACCACCTGGGCATTCCGCTGTCGGGCGCGCTCGACCAGCAAAGCCTGGTGCTCGCGAACCTCCTGGTGGGCAACGACGAAGGCGCGGCCGTCATCGAAAGCACGCTGCTCGGGCCCGAGCTGCAGTTCGACGCCCCCGCGCTGGTGGCGGTGACCGGCGCCGACGCGAAGATCAAGCTCAACGGCAACGAAGCGCCGCGCAACACCTCGTTCGCGGTGCAGGCCGGCGACAAGCTGAGCTTCGACTTCATGAAGCTCGGCGCGCGCATGTGCATCGCCGTGGCCGGCGGCATCGACGTGCCGGTGGTGCTGGGCAGCCGCTCGACCTACGGCCTGGGCGCGTTCGGCGGCTTCAACGGCCGCAAGCTGCTGGCCGGCGACACGCTGCCCGTGGGCACGCCTTCGGCCAACGCCCGCGCGGGCCGCACGGTCGATGCCGCGCTGCTGCCGGTGCTCGAAAAAGAAGTGGCCCTGCGCGTGCTGCCGGGCATCTACTTCCATCGCCTGCAGGAGGTGTCGGTGCACAGCTTCTTCGCCGACACCTGGACCGTCGGCTCCGAGGCCGACCGCATCGGCTACCGCTACAAGCACGGCACGCCGCTGAAATTCCAGGAGCGCACGCCGCCCTTCGGCGCGGGCGACGACCCGTCGAACATCGTCGACGCGGGCTACCCGTACGGCTCCATCCAGGTGCCGGGCGGGCGCGAGCCGATCATCCTGCACCGCGATGCGGTGTCGGGCGGCGGCTACGCGATGGTCGGCACCGTCATCAGCGCCGACATGGACCTCATCGCCCAGATGCAGCCCAACCACAAGGCGCGCTTCGTCGAGGTCGACATGGCGCAGGCGCTCGAAGCCCGCGCCGAACGCCGACGACGGCTCGCCCGCCTGCGGGCCGCGCTCGCCGCCTGACGCGCGCCCGCCCTCCCCTTTTTCTTCACCGCTGTCACCCAAGGAGTTCTTCATGAACAGCTCGCCCCTGCGCGTTTCATTGATCGCCGCTTCGCTCGCCACCGCCCTGGCGTGGCACGCCCCGGCCTCGGCCGCCGACTGGTTTCCCTACAAGGCCGAGGCCACCGAGCCCGCCTTCTCGGCCGAGGGCACGAAGAAACCCATCGACTACACGCCGCTGGCCAAGGCGTCGAAGAAGTGGGACATCTGCGTGTCGTTCCCGCACATGAAGGACGCCTACTGGCTCGGCGTGGACTACGGCGTGATCGAAGAAGCGCGCCGCCTGGGCGTGAAGCTGCAGGTGGTCGACGCGGGCGGCTACACCAACCTGGGCAAGCAGGTCTCGCAGATCGAGGACTGCGTGGCGCGCGGCGCCAACGCGGTGGTCATCGGCGCGATCTCGGGCGACGGGCTCAACAACGTCATCAAGGCCACGGCCGCGAAGAAGGTGCCGGTGATCGACCTGGTCAACGGCATCAGCTCGCCCGACCTGTCGGCCAAGTCGCTCGTTTCGTTCTACACCATGGGCCAATCGACCGGCGAGTACCTCGCCAAGAAGCACCCCGCGGGTTCGCCGCCGGTGAAGGTCGGCTGGTTCCCCGGCCCCGCCGGCGCGGGCTGGGTCGAGGCCGCGCACAAGGGCTTCATGGAAGCGATCAAGGGCAGCGCCGTGACGGTGCTCGACCCCAAGTACGGCGACACCGGCAAGGAGGCCCAGGCCAAGCTGGTCGAAGACGTGCTGCAGGGCAACCCCGACCTCGCCTACGTCGCCGGCACGGCAGTGACCGCCGAGGCCGCCACCGGCATCCTGCGCGCACGCAACCTCGACAAGAAGGTGCAGGTGCTCTCGTTCTACATGACGCCGGGCGTCTACGAAGGCATCCAGAAGGGCCGCATCGTGGCCGCGCCGGCCGACTCGATGGTGATCCAGGGCCGCATCGCGGTCGACCAGGCCGTGCGCCTGCTCGAGAACAAGGACGTCGTGAAGCACGTCGGCCCGAAGATCTTCGTGGTTGACAGCGGCAACATCAAGACCGTGAAGCAGGCCGACATCCTGCCGCCGACCGGCTTCAAGCCGGTGTTCGAGGTCAAGTAGGCCGGCCATGGCTTCCGTGCTGCTGCAGACCCTCGGCCTGGGCAAACGCTACCCCGGCGTGCTCGCGCTCGATGCGATGGACTTCGAGCTGCGCGCCGGCGAGGTGCATGTGCTGTTCGGCGAAAACGGCGCCGGCAAGTCCACGCTGATCTCGCTGCTGGCCGGCGCCAACGTGCCGACGGCGGGCGAGATCCGCATGCACGGCGCGCCGGTGAAGTTCGCCAACGTGCACGACGCGCGGCGCCACGGCATCAGCGCGGTGTTCCAGGAGTTCTCGCTGATCCCCACGCTGTCGGTGGCGCAGAACCTGAGCCTGGGCGAGGAGCCGTGCCAGGGCGGCCTGCTCGACCGCGCGGCGGTGCGCGAACGCGCCCGCACGATGCTGGCCGACCTGGGCTTCGAGATCGACGTCGACGCGCCCGTGGCGGGCCTCACGCGCGCGCAGCAGCAGATGGTGGAGATCGCCAAGGGCCTGCGCGGCGAGGTGTCGGTACTGATCCTCGACGAACCCACCGCCTCGCTCACCGACACCGAGACGCAGCGCCTGTTCGAGCTGGTGGCGCGGCTGAAGGCACGCGGCGTGGGCATCGTCTACATCTCGCACCGCATGCAGGAGATCGCGCAGATCGCCGACCGCATCACGGTGCTGCGCGACGGGCGCAAGGTCACGACGGTGGACGCGCACGCGACCAGCGCCGACCGGCTCATCGAGCTGATGAGCGGGCGCGCCATCGACAACATCTACCCGCGCATCACGGCCAACCCCGGCGAGGTGGTGCTGCAGGTCGAAGGGCTGGCCTCGCCGAACGGCGTGCGCCACGCCAGCCTCACCGTGCGGCGCGGCGAAGTGGTCGGGCTGGCGGGCCTCGTGGGCTGCGGCAAGTCGGAACTGTTCCGCGCGATCTACGGCCTCGACCCCGTGAGCGAAGGCCGCGTGCTGTTCAAGGGCCGGCCGCGCACCGGCGCGACGGTGCGCCAGCTGCTCGACGAGGGCCTGTTCTACCTGCCGCCGGACCGCAAGGGCGAAGGGCTGGTGCTCGGCTTCACCTCGCGCGCCAACATCACCCTGCCCCTCGTGCACGGGCCGCTGCGCGGGCGCGGCGGCTGGCTGCGCAAGCGCCTCGGCCGGCGGCTTTCGACGACCGCCGCCGAGCGCGTCGAGCTCGCGCCGCGCAACCTCGAACGGCCCGTGGGCCTGCTCTCGGGCGGCAACCAGCAGAAGGTGCTGTTCGGCAAGGGCATGACGCGCGACGCCGCGCTCTACGTGTTCGACGAGCCCACGGTCGGCGTGGACGTCGGCACCCGCAGCGCGCTGTACGAGGTGATCCGCAAGCTCTGCGAAGGCGGCGCCGCGGTGGTCGTGATCTCGTCCGACCTGCCCGAGGTGCTGCACCTGAGCCACCGCGTGTACGTGATGTGCCGTGGCGAGATCGCCGGCGAGCTGCATGGCGACGCCATCCAGGAAACCGCCGTGCTCAACCTGTTTTTCGGCCCCAGCGAGAACCCCTCCTCATGACTTCGCCTTCCCTCACCGCCGCCCCGGCGGCCCCCACGCCCGGCCTCGCCGGGCGCGCCCTCGGCCTGCTGCGCAGCCTCTTCCTGCGCCTGGGCGTGCTCCCCTTCATGCTGGTGATCGCCTGCGTGGTGTTCGCCACGCTGTCCGACCAGTTCCTCACGGTACAGAACCTGGTGAACCTGCTGCGCCAGTCGGTCTACCTCATCCTCGTGTCGCTGGGCCAGATGCTGGCGCTGGTCACCGGCGGCTTCGACCTCTCGGTGGGCACGGTGATGGCGATCACCTCGGTGGTCTCGGCGCTTGCCATGCAGGCGCTGGGCGCGGCCTTTCCCGACGCGGCCTGGATGGTGGTGCTCGTGGGCTGCGCCTGCGGGATGCTCGCCGGGCTGGTGGTGGGCCTGGTCAACGGCTTCGGCGTGGCGGTGATCGGCGTGTCGCCCTTCATCGTGACGCTGGGCGTGCAGTCGATCGGCTTCGGCTTCGCGCTGTTCCTCACGGGCGGCGTGCCGGTGTCGGGCATGCCGGCGCAGTTCAGCGAGCTGTTCGGCTTCGGCACCGTGCTCGGCGTGCCGGTGCCGATCTTCGTGACGGCCGTGTGCGTGGCCGGCATGGGCCTGCTCATGGGCCGCCTGCCGACCGGCACGCACCTGCTCGCGGTGGGCGGCAACGCCAAGGCCGCGGCGCTGTCGGGCATCGACACGCGCCGCGTGCTGCTCATGGCCTACCTGCTGTGCGCGGGCCTGGCGGCCGTGAGCGGCCTGCTGCTCACGGCGCGCGTGGAAACCGGCGAGGCCAACCTCGGCGGCACCGTGGCGCTCGAATCGATCGCCGCCTGCGTGATCGCCGGCGTGAGCCTGCGCGGCGGCATCGGCCGCGTGCCCAACGTGGTGATGGGCGCGATCTTCATCGGCCTGGTGCAGAACGGCATGAACCTGGCCAGCGTGGGCTCGTACCTGCAAATGGTGGTGCTGGGCGCCCTGCTGATCGTGGCCGTGGTCGCCGACCAGATCCGCCATCGCATGGTGGCGCCGGGCAGCCACTGAGCCTCCAACCAACACAAGCAACGAAGGAATCTCATGACATCCAGGACCAACGCCGCCATCGACGCGCGCCGCATCGCCGCCACGCCGCGCGGCGTCGGCATCGGCTTTCCCATCTATGCCGAGCGCGCGCTCAACGCCGAGCTGTGGGACGTCGAAGGCCGGCGCTACATCGACTTCGGCTCGGGCATCGCCGTGCTCAACACCGGCCACCGGCATCCGCGCGTGGTCGAGGCCATTCGCGCGCAGCTCGAGTGCTTCACCCACACGGCCTACCAGGTGGTGCCGTACGAAAGCGTGGTGTCGCTGGCCGAGCGCCTGAATCGCCTCACGCCCGGCACGCACGCCAAGAAGACCGCCTTCTTCACGACCGGCGCCGAGGCGGTCGAGAACGCCATCAAGATCGCGCGCGCCGCCACGCGCCGGCCCGGCGTGATCGCGCTGGGCGGCGGCTTTCACGGCCGCACCTTCATGGGCATGGCGCTCACGGGCAAGGTGGTGCCGTACAAGACCGGCTTCGGGCCCTTTCCCGGCAGCATCTTCCACGTGCCCGCGCCGATCGCGCTGCACGGCGTGTCGGTGGACGATTCGCTGCGCGCCATCGACAAGCTGTTCAAGGCCGACATCGAGCCCGAGCAGGTGGCGGCCATCATCCTGGAGCCGGTGCAGGGCGAAGGCGGCTTCTACGCCGCGCCGCCCGCCTTCATGCGCGCGCTGCGCGAGATCTGCGACCGCCACGGCATCCTGCTGATCGCCGACGAGATCCAGACCGGCTTCGCGCGCACCGGCAAGTGGTTTGCCATGGATCATTACGACGTGGTGCCCGACCTCATGACGATGGCCAAGAGCCTGGCCGGCGGCACGCCGCTGTCGGCCGTGTGCGGCCGCGCCGAGATCATGGACGCGCCCGCGCCCGGCGGGCTCGGCGGCACCTACGCCGCCAACGCACTGGCCATCGCGGCCGCGCATGCGGTGCTCGACGTGATCGAGGACGAACGCCTGTGCGAGCGCGCGCAAATACTGGGCGACCGGCTCAAGGCGCGCCTGGAAGGGCTGCGCGCGAAGGTGCCGCAGATCGCGGACGTGCGCGGCCTGGGCGCGATGGTGGCGGTCGAGTTCGCCGGGGCCGACGGCGCGCCCGACCCCGAGTTCACGAAGCAGGTGCAAACCCGAGCGCGCGACGCGGGTTTGCTGCTGCTGACTTGCGGCGTGCACGCCAATGTGGTCCGCTTCCTGTTCCCCCTGACCATCGAAGACGCGGTGCTCGGCGAAGGCCTCGACATCCTCGCCGCCGCATTGCAAGCCTGAGACAAACCACCCATGCCACTGAAACTCCAAGACCCGACCCTGCTGCGCCAGCAGGCCTGCATCGCCGGCGCCTGGGTGAATGCCGACAACGGCACCACCGTCGCCGTCACCAACCCCGCCACCGGCGAGCAGATCGGCACCGTGCCCATGTGCGGCACCGAGGAAACCGTGCGCGCCATCGCCGCCGCCGAGAAGGCGCAGAAGGCGTGGGCGAAGGTGCCCGCCAAGGAACGCTCGGCCATCCTGCGCAAGCTCAACGACCTGATGCTGGCGAACGTGGACGACCTCGCGCTGATCATGACCACCGAGCAGGGCAAGCCCCTGGCCGAGAGCCGCGGCGAGATCGCCTACGCCGCCTCGTTCATCGAGTGGTTCGCCGAAGAGGCGCGCCGCGTGTACGGCGACACCATTCCCGCGCCGCAGGCCGACCGCCGCATCCTGGCGCTGAAGCAGCCCGTGGGCGTCACCGCCGCCATCACGCCCTGGAACTTTCCCACCGCCATGCTCACGCGCAAGGCCGGGCCCGCGCTCGCGGCCGGCTGCGCCATGGTCGTGAAGCCGGCCACGCAGACGCCGTTCTCGGCGCTGGCCTTTGCCGTGCTGGCCGAACGCGCGGGCGTGCCCAAGGGCCTGCTGTCGGTGCTCACCGGCTCGGCCAGCCAGATCGGCGGCGAGATGACGCGCAGCCCCATCGTGCGCAAGCTCACCTTCACGGGTTCGACCGAGGTGGGCCGCACGCTCATGAAGCAGTCGGCCGACACCATCAAGAAGCTGTCGCTCGAACTCGGCGGCAACGCGCCCTTCATCGTGTTCGACGATGCCGACGTGGATGCGGCCGTCGAAGGCGCGATGGTCTCCAAGTACCGCAACACCGGCCAGACCTGCGTGTGCGCCAACCGCCTCTATGTGCAGCGCGGCGTGCTCGAGGCCTTCACGCAGAAGCTGGTGGCCAAGGTCAACGCGCTGAAGGTCGGCAACGGCACCGAGGCCGGCGTCAACCAGGGCCCGCTGATCGACGCCAAGGCGGTCGAGAAGATCGAGGAGCACGTGGCCGACGCCGTCGCCAAGGGTGGCACCGTGCTCGCGGGCGGCAAGCGCCATGCGCTGGGCGGCCTGTTCTACGAACCGACCGTGATCGGCGGCGCCACGCCCGACATGCTGTTCGCGCGCGAGGAAACCTTCGGCCCGCTGGCGCCGATCTTCGCGTTCGACACCGAGGCCGAGGCCATCGCCGCGGCCAACGACACCGAGTTCGGCCTGGCCGCGTACTTCTACAGCCGCGACATCGGCCGCATCATGCGCGTGGCCGAGGCACTCGAATCGGGCATCGTGGGCGTGAACACCGGGCTGGTGTCCACGGCCGAGGCGCCGTTCGGCGGCGTCAAGCAATCGGGGCTGGGGCGCGAGGGCTCGAAGTACGGGCTCGACGACTTCCTCGAGGTGAAGTACGTGTGCCTGGCGGGGCTGGACAGCTAGCGAATCAGCTCAGCAGCCAGTGCACGCTGAACAGCCGCTCGGGGTCGGTCCACACCGCCCCGACGCGGAAGCCCGCGCGCACCGCCAGGGCCTGCAGGCCTTCGACGGTGAACTTGTGCGAGTACTCGGTGTGCAGGGTCTCGCCTTCCTCGAACGAGAAGCGCTCGCCGCGCAGCTGCACGCTCTGCGCGCGCCGGCTCACGAGGTGCATCTCGATGCGGCGCATCGGCGCGTTGTAGAAGGCCGCGTGCGAGAAGCCGTCGAGGTCGAAGTCGGCCGACAGCTCGGCGTTCGCGCGCCGCAGCAGGTTGAGGTTGAACGCCGCCGTCACGCCCTGCGCGTCGTTGTAGGCCGCGTGCAGCCGGTCGGGGTCTTTCACCAGGTCGACACCGATCAGCAGGCCGCCGCCGCGCAGCATGCGCGCCGCGAGCTGCAGGAACGCCAGCGCCTCGTCGGGCTCGAAGTTGCCGATGGTCGAGCCCGGGAAGAAACCCACGCGCCGGCCCGCCCCGGCCAGGGGCGCGGGCAGCACGAGCGGCATGGTGTAGTCGGCCGCGATGGGCTGCACCGCGAGCGCCGGGTAGTCGGCCTTCAGGCGCGCCGCCGCGGCTTCGAGGTGCTCGCCCGAGATGTCGATCGGCAGATAGCGCTTGGGTGATTCGAGCGCATCGAGCAGCAGCCGCACCTTGGTGAGCGAGCCAGCGCCGAACTCGACGATCTCGGCGTTCGGCCCGATCTGCGCGGCGATCTCGCCGGCGCAGGCCCCGAGGATGCCCAGCTCGGTGCGCGTGGGGTAGTACTCGGGCAGCTCGCAGATGCGGTCGAACAGCTGCGAGCCGGCCACGTCGTAGAAGAACTTGGGCGAGATGTGGCGCGGCGTGCGTGCCAGGCCGGCCTGCATGGCGCGGCCGAACTCGGACCACGGGGCGGTGTCGGGCGGGGTCGCTGCTTCCTGTCGCTGCAGGTGGCTGGCGAGGGCGAACGGGGCGGTCGGATTGCGCATGGTGCTCGGCTCCATCGAGGTGTCGGTCAAAGGTCTTTCGCGAGCCGCAGCCCCGAGAACTGCCAGCGTGCCGCCGGCGGAAAGAAATTGCGGTAGCTCGGACGCGTGTGGCCGGCCGGCGTGGCCACGCTGCCGCCGCGCAGCACCAGCTGGCCCACCATGAACTTGCCGTTGTATTCGGCCGCGATGCCGGGCAACGGACGAAAGCCCGGGTACGGGTCGTACGAGGAGCGCGTCCATTGCCAGACGTGGCCGCTCATCTGCGCGATGCCGGACGCGTCGAAGGCGGCCTCCCATTCGAACTCGGTGGGCAGCCGCGCGCCGGCCCATTCGGCGTACGCGGCGGCCTCGTAGAAGCTCAGCTGGGACACGGGCGCGTCGGCCTCCATCGGCCGCACGCCGTGCAGGCCGAACACCTGCCAGCCACCAGTCGCAGCAGGGCCGCCGCCCGCGCCGAGGGTGGCGATGCGCGGGTCGTCGGCCTCGAGCCAGTAGGCGGGGTGGCGCCAGCCTTGGGCCTGCACCGTGGCCCAGCCGTCGGACAGCCACAGCTCGGGCCGCCGGTAGCCGCCGTCGGCGATGAACTGCGCGTAGTCGCCGCAGTTCACGAGCCGGTCGGCGATGGCATAGGGGCGCAGCAAGGCGGCGTGGCGCGGCGTCTCGTTGTCGAAGCAGAAGCCTTCGCCCGCATGCCCCACCTCGACCGTGCCGCCCGGCTGTTCCAGCCAGCGCACCTCGGCCGGCACGGCGGCCAGGCGCCGCGCGGGGCCGCTCGCGGGCCTGTAGGCCGGCAGCAGCGGGTTGCACGACAGCGCATGCAGGATGTCGGTGAGCAGCAGCTCCTGGTGCTGCTGCTCGTGGTTCAGCCCCAGCGCGACGATCGCCTCGATGGCCGCCCAGTCGAGCGCCTCCGGCGCCGCGAGCAGCGCGAGCACCGCCTCGTCGACATGGCGGCGGTAGGCGTGCACTTCGTCGAGCGAGGGCCGCGTGAGCAGGCCACGCTGCGGCCGCGGGTGGCGCGGCCCAAGCGCCTCGTAGTAGGAGTTGAAGAGGTAATGAAAACGCGCATCGAAGGGTTGGTACCCCGCCGCATGCGGCTGCAGCAGCACGGTCTCGAAGAACCACGTCGTGTGCGCCAGGTGCCACTTGGTCGGGCTGGCGTCGGGCATCGACTGGATGCACTGGTCCTCGGCGGACAGCGGCGCGGCCAGCGCCACGCTGGCGGCGCGCACCGTGCGGAATTGCTCGCGCAAGGCGCTCGCCACGGGGGCGATCGGCCGGGAAAACGTCATGGTGTCTCCAGTTCGAAGGTGTGAATGAATCCGCCGTGTCCGAGCGGCCCGCGCAGGCGTGTGCCATCAAGGCGCAAAGCGCAGTCGCAGCTCGGGCTGCGGCGAGCATTTGCAACGCCGAGGGCGCGCGTCTGCGCGGGATGAGCGGGCATGGCGGGTTCGTTCACACCTTCTCAGGTCAGCGGGAAGTTTTAGCCCATCCGGGCGACAAAAGCACGTAGGACAAGACGCCGCCGCCTCGCCGCCGCAAGCGCCCGTCCTGTGGGCAACGGCCTCGGCCCGCTGCGTATGATCCGGGCGATGCAAACCCCCTCTCCTTCGGCCAGGCCCCACGTTGTCATCATCGGCTGCGGTTTCGGCGGACTCGAGGCAGCGCGCAAGCTGCAGCGGGCCGACGTCGATGTGACGGTGATCGACAAGACCAACCACCACCTGTTCCAGCCCCTGCTGTACCAGGTGGCGACCGCCGGGCTCGCGGCGCCGTCGATCGCGGCGCCGGTGCGCGCCCTGTTCCGCAAGCAGGCCAACGTGACCACGCTGCTGGCCGAGGTGACGGGCATCGACCCGGCCGCGCGCACGGTGCAGCTGGCCGATGGCAGCCAGGTGGCCTACGACCACCTGATCGTGGCGGCCGGCGCCACGCACAGCTATTTCGGGCACGACGAATGGGCGCCTGCCGCGCCGGGCCTGAAGACGCTGGCCGACGCCTTCGAGATCCGCCGCCGCGTGCTGATGTCCTTCGAGACGGCCGAGACCACCGCCGACCCCGAGCGCCGCCGCGCGCTGCTCACCTTCGTGGTGATCGGCGCCGGGCCGACAGGCGTCGAGATGGCCGGCACGCTGGCCGAGATCGCCAAGCACACGCTCGCGGGCGAGTTCCGCCGCATCGACCCCGGCAGCGCGCAGGTGCTGCTGGTCGAGGGTGGCCCGCGCGTGCTGCAGGCCATGCCCGAGAGCCTGAGCCAGAAGGCGCTCGAACAGCTGGAACGGCTCGGCGTGGAGGTGCGGCTGAACGCGCGTGTCACTTCCATCGACAACGCCGGTCTCGAAGTGCAGACCGGCGGCGGCCCCGACGGCGCGCCGCTGCAGAGCTACCGCATTCCCAGCAGCTGCGTGGTGTGGGCGGCCGGTGTCGCAGCCTCGCCGCTGGGCCGGCTGCTCGGCAATGCCACGGGCGTCGAGTGCGACCGCGCGGGCCGCATCAAGGTCGAGCCCGACCTGAGCCTGGCGGGCCATCCCGAGATCAGCGTGGTGGGCGACCTGGCCGCCGCCATGAGCCACGCGCCCGGCAAGCCGCCCAAGCCGGTGCCCGGCGTGTCGCCCGGCGCCAAACAGGCCGGCCGCGCGGCGGCGGCGAACATCCTGCGCCGCCTGGCGGGCCAGCCCACAGTGCCATTCCGCTACGCCGACTATGGCAACCTGGCCACCATCGGCCGCAACTCGGCCGTGGTCGACCTGGGCACGCCCTTCGGCCCGCTGCGCTTCAGCGGCCGGCCCGCGTGGCTGTTCTGGCTGTTCGCGCACGCGTACTTCCTCATCGGTTTCCGCAACCGCGTGGTCGTGATGTGGGACTGGGCCAGCGCCTACTGGAGCTTCCAGCGCAACGCGCGCGTGGTGGCCGACGTGCAGGGCCGCAGCGAGTCGTAAGCACTTCCCACGCCGCGCGATGACGTTGCTCTGGTGGGTCGTCTTTCATGCGCTCGATGCGCTGTTCTGGCTCTGGATCCTGCGCTGGGGCGGCGCGGCCTGGCTCGAAGGCACTTTTCTCTCGGGCTTTCTCGTGAGCATCTTCGCGCCGCGCTGGGGCGCCGAGGGCCTGCGCATGTTCGCGCTGCTGATGCTGGTCGTGTGCGCGATCAGCTTCGTCTGGGGCCTGTTCATGCCCGAGATGCGCTGCTGGTACTCGGGCCACTGCTGAAGGCCCGAGGGCGCCCCGCAAGGCGCCCTCTTGGCTGCGTCAGCTGCCGATCACCCCACCGTCGATCTTCGTGATGACCACGGTCGCCGAGCGCGGCCGGCCTGCGCCGTCGGGCCACTTCGACACGGCGAGCGGACGCTCGGGGTCGCTGCGCTCGTTGGCCGGCTCGCCCGGGTGCTGGATGTTGATGAACAGCGTGCGCAGATCGGGCGTGGCCGTGAGGCCGGTGATCTCGCAGCCGGCCGGGCCGAGCAGGAAGCGGCGGATCTCGCCCTTGGTCGGGTCGCAGGCCAGCATCTGGTTGTTGGGCAGGTTCGTGTACTCGCCCTTGCCAAGCGTGGAGGTCGACACGTCAGTCTGGATCCACAGCACGCCGCGCGCATCGACCATCAGGCCGTCGGGGCTGCCGAAGGCGTCGCCCTTCACGTTGCCCTGCGCCTCGTAGCGCGTCTGCTTCGGGTCGCCCGCGAACACGAGGTGGTTCCACGCGAACTTCGTGGCGTCGAGGTCGCCGCTTTCCTTCCAGCGGATGATCTGGCCCATCGTGTTGTTGGAGCGCGGGTTGGCCGCGTCCATGAAGGGCTCGCCCGGGGCGCCGCGGTTGCTGTTGTTGGTGAGCGTGCAGTAGACCTCCTTCGTCAGCGGATCGACGGTGGTCCACTCGGGGCGGTCCATCTTCGTCGCGCCGAGGATGTCGCTGGCCTGGCGCGACTTGATGAGCACGTCGCCCTGCGTGGCGAAGCCCTTGTCGGCCACCAGCCCGCCCTTGCCCTGCACCAGCGGCAGCCATTCGCCCGTGCCGTCGACGTCGAAGCGGCCCACGTAGAGCGTGCCGTGGTCGAGCAGCTCACGGTTGGCGGCGGCGCCGCCGGGGCGGACCTTGTCGCGGCTCACGAACTTGTAGATGTACTCGAAGCGCGAGTCCTCGCCCATGTAGACCACGGCGCGGCCGTCGTCGGTGAGCGCGACGGCCCCGCCATCCA